>NZ_LGQU01000127.1:0-39948 GCF_003115935.1 Azospirillum sp. TSH20 | reverse complement strand
TCCGCGCCAATGGTACTGCGTCTTAAGACGTGGGAGAGTAGGTCGCCGCCAGGTCACTCAGGCTCAAGAGACGCTCAATCACAAAGCACAAGCTTGCATCTTCGTCACTTCAGAAACGCCCCGGTTCACACGAGCCGGGGCGTTTCGGCGTTTGGAACTCCGCAGATGCTCATCCGCCGTGGAAGCCTTTCAGCCGCTCTTCGCCTCGGCCGATGTCGGGCTTGAACTGCGCGTTCCTTGCCGTGTCCAGAAGTTGGTCGATGAAGGCCCTATAGTCGTCGGTGGCATCGCTCCGTGCTGCGGCAACCGGCTCGACCGAACTCGCGTAGGTGCTGGCGGTATCGGCGGCAGTGTCGTGAAGCCGAAAGGCAGCGACGAAGACGGGATCGCCTTCCGGGTTTCCCTCCCCCACATGCTGAGAGGTACGGGACAGTTCGACCCGTCCTTCGGCATCCGGGGCGGAGAGGATGGTCACGCCGTGAACGACCGTCGTGTCGCTGCGTGCATTCATTGCCGCATCCTGTTCGAAGGAATGCCGGTCGTAGGCCCGTTCGAAACTTGCCCGGTCGTTGATGTTGGCCTCGGCCATGTCTGTCTCCCTGTTGCTGCATTCAATAACGCACCATCGGCGCAAACGGTCCGTGAGATCGGAGCGCGATACCGCCGGCACAGTGCGGAGCGGTCTGGTCGCGATCGCCCTTCGGCGGTGCATATGTCCAGGACGCGCGCCGTCTTGTGCCGGGGCGGCGGACGCGCTAAAGGGCTGGATCCCCTCACAAGATCAGCCGCCATGATCGCCCGACTGCTGTTCGTTTTCCTGCTGCTGTCGTCGCACGGATGGGCTGCCGAGCCGCCGGTCCGCGTCGGCGTGCTCGCCTATCGGGGGGAGGAGCATGCGGCGGCGGTGTGGGAACCGACGATCCGCTATCTCGGCGACCATTTCCCCGGCCGCGGGGCGGAGATGGTAGCGCTCGACCTCGCCGGGATGGACGCCGCCGTGCAGAATCGCACGGTGGACCTGATCCTGACCAACACCGGCAACTATGTCGATCTGGAGGCGCGGTACGGCGTCACCCGCATCGCCACCCTGCAGTCCGGGCGGTCCTCCGGCAATGCCATCGGCTCGGCCATAGTCGTGCGCGCCGACCGCCACGACCTGACGGCGCTGCGCGACCTCCGTGGGCGGACGCTGATGGCCATCGACCCCGATGCCTTCGGTGGTTTCCAGATTGCCTGGGGCGAACTGCTGGATGTCGGCGTCGATCCCTTCCGCGATCTGAAGGACCTGCGCTTTTCCGGTTTCCCGGTGGACCGCGTCGCCTTCGCCGTGCGCGACGGGACGGTGGATGCCGGCGTGCTGCGCGCCTGCGTGCTGGAGGAACTGGCGGCGGAGGGGCGGATCGACCCGGCGGCCTTCCGCGTTCTCGCTCCCCGGACCGCGCCGGATTTCGCCTGCGCCCATTCCACCGACCTCTATCCCGATTGGCCGCTGGCCCGCCTCGCCGGCACGCCGGAGGAACTGGCGAAGCAGGCGGTGGTCGCCCTGTTCCAGATGCCGCAGGACCATCCCGCGGCAAAGGCCGGCGGTTACCAGGGCTGGGCGGTGCCGCGCGATTACCAGCCGGTCCATGCCCTGTTCCGCTCCCTGCGCATCGGTCCCTACCGGTCGCTGCGCGATGTTTCGCTGGTCGACCTGGCGCGCGAAAACTGGCACTGGCTGGCGCTTGCGGCGTTGGCCCTGGTGTGGTGGGCGGCCCATTCGCTGCGGGTGGAGCATCTGATCAAGGTCCGTACCGCCGAACTGAGAGCGGTCAATCGTGATCTCCTCCGCGAAATGGCGGAGCGCCGCCGCGCCGAGGAGAATGCCCGCGAACGCCAGCGCGAAATCGATCATGTCGCCCGCCTGTCGATCCTGGGCGAAATGGCCAGCAACCTCGCGCATGAGCTGAACCAGCCGCTGGGTGCAATCGCCAACTATGCGCGCGGCTGCACCCGCCGGCTGGAGGCCGGCACCGGCCGGCCCGCCGAGCTGGCGGACGCCACCCGCGCCATCGCCGATCAGGCCGACCGTGCCGCCCACATCATCGCCCGCATCCGCAACTTCGTGCGCAAGCGCGCGCCCCAGATCGAGCCGGTTGACATCAACGACGCCGTTCGCGCCGCCGCCGCCCTGTGCGCCGACCGGGCGCGCAGCGCCGGTATCGCGGTGACGCTCGATCTGGCTGAGGGACTTCCTCGGGTGGCGGCCGACGCGGTGCAGATCGAGCAGGTCGTCCTCAACCTGATGAAGAACGGGCTGGATGCGATGGAGGGCTGCCCGCCGGCCGACGGGATCACCGTGCGGACCGGCCCCGACGGCGAGGGGCGGGTAAGGGTAACGGTCGCCGACCGCGGCCACGGCCTGAGCGCGGAGGCGCGGGAGCGGCTGTTCGACCCCTTCTTCACCACCAAGCCGGAGGGGATGGGCCTCGGCCTGTCGATCTGCCGGACCATCCTGGAATCCCATGGCGGCCATCTATGGGCCGCGGACAATCCCGGCGGGGGCGTGGAGATGCGCTTCGTCCTGCCGGCGGCACAGGAGCAAGAGATCCCATGAGTAATGGAGCCAGTCATGATGCGGAGAGTTCGGCCCCGCCACGCACCGTCTATGTGGTGGACGACGATCCGGCGATGCGTCATTCGCTGGGCTGGCTGATCGGCTCGCTGGGGTTGGCGGTGCAGAGCTTCGCTTCGGCGGAGGAATTCCTGCGTGCGTTCAAGCCCGACCGGCCGGGCTGCCTCGTCACCGATGTCCGCATGCCGGGGATGAGCGGGTTGGAATTGCAGGACACACTTGCGCGGGCGGGATCGTTGCTTTCGGTGGTGGTGGTCACCGGCCATGCCGATGTGCCGATGGCGGTGCGGGCACTGCGGGCGGGGGCGGTCGATTTCATCGAGAAGCCCTTCAACGATCAGCTTCTGCTCGACCGCGTGCACGAGGCGCTGGAGAAGTCCCGCCGCGCCTGGGAGGCGGCGGAGCGCAAGCGTTCCGTCCGCGCGCTGATCGGCCGGTTGACCCCGCGCGAACGGCAGGTGGCGGCGCTGGTGGTCGCCGGAAAGCCCAACAAGGTCATCGCCGCCGAGATCAACCTGTCGATGAAGACGGTCGAGGTCCATCGCCACAACGTGATGGACAAGCTGGAGGTGTCGTCGGTCGCGGACCTGACCCGGCTTCTGCTGGAAGCGGAATAGATCGGATCGCGCAGACAGATAGCAGCCTGCGGCTTGGCGTCGCGGGGGAAAACCCTAAGAAGTGTGGGGATGACCACAATGGGGCGCCGCCGTGCCCCCGGCTATCCTTGGCCCTGAGATCGGCCCGCATGTTTTGCGGGCTGGGAATGGGTGCCGGGAGAGCCTGCCATGGACCGATCACGACGCAACTTCTGCCTGGGCGCCGGGGCCGCGACCGTCGGCGCCGCCACGCTGGCGGCCGTACCCGCTGACGCCGGTGCCGTCACGGCAACCGGTGACGCGGCGCACCGCTGGGCCATGGTGGTCGATGTGCGCAAATGCGTCGGCTGCCAAGCCTGCACAGTCGCCTGCATCATGGAGAACGACGTTCCGGAAAACAGTTTCCGCACCATCGTCTCCACCTACGAGGTGACGGAGCAGGGTCGGGCCGGCTCCTACATGCTGCCGCGCCTGTGCAACCATTGCGAGGATCCGCCCTGCATCCCGGTCTGCCCGACCGGCGCCACCTATCAGCGGCGGGACGGCATCGTGGTGGTCGACAATTCGGTGTGCGTCGGCTGCGCCTATTGCGTCCAGGCCTGCCCCTACGACGCCCGCTTCATCAATCACGAAACCCAGACCGCCGACAAATGCACCTTCTGCGTCCATCGCGTGGAAGCCGGGCTGCTGCCCGCCTGCGTCGAGACCTGCGTCGGCGGCGCCCGCATCTTCGGTGACCTGAAGGACCCCGACAGCACGGTGTCGAAGCTGGTGCGCGAGCAGAACCCCAAGGTGCTGAAGCCCGAGATGGGGACCCAGCCGCGGGTCTTCTACATCGGCCTCGATCCGAAGATGCAGGGCAAGGTGGACGGCACGCCGACCCTGTGGCGGCCGGCGCCGCAAGCCGGGAAGGAGCATGCATGATGGACACGCACATCGTCGAAGTCATCAACGTGACCCGCGAGGTCGCGTGGCTTCCCTGGGCCGTGCAGTATTTCTTCCTGATTGGCCTGTCGGTCGGCGGCCTGCTGCTCAGCCTGCCCGGCTACGCCTTCGCCCGTGACGGCTGGCGCCCGCTGGGGCGGCTCGCCTTGATCGTGGCGCTGACCTGCGGGCTGGCGGCGCCGGTGGCGCTTCTGTCCGATCTGCACCAGCCCGGCCGCTTCTGGCATTTCTACGTGGTGTTCCGGCCGACCTCCTGGATGTGGTGGGGATCGCTGTTCATCCCGTTCTACATCGGCGGCCTGCTGATCTATGGCTGGGCCTGCCTGCGCGAGGAGTTGCAGGCGCATGGCCGGATCGACAGCCGGCTGGCCGGGCTGTACCGGCTGGCAGCGCTGGGCGGTGGCCGCGACGACCGGCTGATCCGTGCCGCCGGCCTGTTCGTGCTGGCCGGGGCGGCGCTGGTCGCGCTCTACACCGGCGTCGAGGTGGCGGTGGTGAAGGCCCGGCCGCTGTGGTACACGCCCTTCCTGCCGGTGCAGTTCCTGACCACCGCGCTGGCCGGCGCCGTCGGGCTGGTGCTGATCCTCAACCGCGTCGTCGGCACCGCCGACCGCGGGGTGGAGGTGCTGGGCAACCGGCTGCTCGCCGCCGTGCTGGCCGCGGTGATGCTGTGCGGCGGGCTGTGGCTGGCGCTTGGCCTGTCGGGGCTGGATGCAGGGCATGCGGCGGCGCTGGACAGCGTGGCCGGGTCCGAGGCGTGGCGGGTGACCGCCGTCTGGGCGGTGGCCGCGACGGTGGTGCCCTTCGTCATCGCCGTCGCCCGGCCGGCCGGGACCGGGCTGCTGACCGGGCTGATTGCCGTGCACAGCGCCTGGATGTTCCGCTGGACCGTGTTCATCGGCGGCCAGTCGGTGCCGAAGACCGGCGCGGGCTTCTACGAATACGCGCTGCCGGCCGGCCCGGACGGGCTGATGGGCATCGTCGGCACCGCGGGGCTGTGGCTGTTCCTGCTGATCCTGATGACGGCGCTGCTGCCGGTGTCCGCAACTCCCGCTGCCGCCCGTCCGGCAAGCTTGATCCCTGCCGAATAATCCAATCCGCGCTTGAGCCCCGCTCGCGAAGACCGGAGTGTCCACCATGTCCATCACCCGTCGCCACATCCTGACCTCCACCGCCGCGGGCGGCGCGCTGGCCGCCTTCGCCGGCGGCTTCTCCGAGACCGGCCGCAAGCTGGTCAAGGGCGCCTGGGCCGGCGAGCAGCCCGACGACACCATCAGCGGCAACGCGCCGAAGCCGGAATTCCGCATCGACCCGGCGACCGGCGCCGTGGAGCCGACGCCGGGCCAGATCGTCGCCAACGTCGCCTGCCTGGGCTGCACCACGCTGTGCGGCGTCCGGGTGCGGGTGGATGTGGAGCGGAACCGCGTGCTGCGGGTGGCCGGCAACCCCTATAGCCCGCTGTCCACCGACCCCTTCCTGCCCTTTGCGACGCCGATCGAGGAGAGCGTCCGCTCGCTGTCGCGGCTGGACGAGAAGGGGCTGCAGGGCCGCTCCACCGCCTGCGGGCGCGGCAATGCGGCGCTGGAGATGCTGACCTCCCCCTTCCGCATCTCCACGCCGATGAAGCGGGTCGGCCCGCGCGGCTCCGGCCGTTGGGAACCGATTGCCTTCGACAGGCTGGTGGAGGAGATCGCCGAGGGCGGCGACCTGTTCGGCGAGGGGCCGGTGGAGGGGCTGCGGACCTTGCGCGACCTGAAGACGCCGATCGACCCTGCCTCGCCCGAGCTGGGGGCGAAGGTCAACCAGGTGGCGCTGCTCGCCTCCGTCAATGATGGGCGGGAGCCCTTCGTGCGGCGCTTCTTCAATCAGGCGCTCGGCACCATCAATTTTGCCGGCCACGGCGCTTATTGCGGTGGCGCCTATCGCTCCGGCTCGGGCGCGGTGTTCGGCGATCTGAAGGCGATGCCGCACGCCAAGCCCGACCTGCAGAATGCCGAATTCGTGCTGTTCATCGGCACCGCCCCCTCCAACGCCGGCAACCCGTTCAAGCGGCAGGCCATGTTGGTTGCCAAGGCTCGAACCGACGGCGTGCTGAATTACGTGGTGGTTGATCCGGTGCTGACCAACGCCGACAACCGGGCTGCGGGGGAGCGGTCGAACTGGATCCCGATCCGTCCCGGCACCGACGGCGCGCTGGTGATGGGCATCATGCGCTGGATGTTCGAGAACGACCGCATCGACAGCCGCTATCTGTCCCAGCCCAACGCCAAGGCCGCCACGGCGGCGGGCGAGGCCGGCTGGTGCAACGCCACCCATCTGGTGATCCGGCAGAAGGGCCACCCGCGCGAGGGGCGGATGCTGCGCGCCTCCGACATGGGCTGGATCGAGCTGGACGAGAAGGAACGCTATGGCGAGAAGGACGCCTTCGTCGCGCTCGATCCGGAAGGAAAGCCGGTGGCGCACGATGCGCTGGGCGGACCGGCGATGCTGTTCCATGACGGCATGGTGGCGACGCCGGCCGGCGAGGTCGCGGTCAAGACCAGCCTGACCCTGCTACGCGAGGAGGCGATGCGGCTGGACCTGCGCGGCTATGCCGACGCCTGCGGCATCCCCGCCGACGTCATCGCCGGACTGGCGCGTGAATTCACCAGCCATGGCAAGAAGGCGGTCGCCAACGCCCATGGCGGCATGATGGCCGGCAACGGCTTCTACAACGCCTTCGGCGTCGTCACCCTGAACACGCTGATCGGCAACCTGAACTGGAAGGGCGGCAGCATCTTCGGCGGCGGCCGTTTCCCGGACGAGCAGGACGGTCCGCGCTACAAGCTGGCCAGCTTCCCCGGCGCGGTGAAGCCGTCCGGCACCGCGATCAGCCGCCCGGTCCCATACGAGAAATCCAGCGAGTTCGCCCGCAACAAGGCAGCCGGCAAGCCCTATCCGGCCAAGGCCCCCTGGTATCCGGCTGCGCCGCAGCTGACCACCGAGTACCTGACCAGCGGGCTTGCCGACGGCTACCCCTATCGCCTGAAGGCCCTGTTCCTGTGGAACAGCAACCCGGTCTACGGCATCCCCGGTGTGCGGGCCGCGGCGGAGGCGGCGCTGAAGGACCCCAAGACGCTGCCGCTGATCGTCTCCATCGACCCGTTCATCAACGAAACCTCCGCCTTCGCCGACTACATCGTCCCCGACACCGTGCTGTTCGAGACCTGGGGCTGGGCATCGCCCTGGGGCGGCGTGCCGACCAAGACCAGCACCGCGCGCTGGCCGGTGGTGGAGCCGCGCACGCAGGCGCTGCCCGACGGGCTGCATGTCCAGATGGAAACCTTCCTGATCGCGCTCGCCAAGCGGATGGGCCTGCCCGGCTTCGGCGCCGACGCCATCGCCGACATGGACGGCAGGCTCCATCCGCTCGACCGGCCGGAGGACTGGTATCTGCGCGGCGGCGCCAACATCGCGTGGCTCGGCAAGCAGCCGGTCGCCGACGCCGATGACCGCGACATCGCCCTGTCCGGCGTCGAACGGGTGATGCCGGCGCTGCAGGCCACGCTGAAGCCGGAGGAATGGCGCAAGGTCGCCTATGTCCTGGCGCGCGGCGGCCGTTACCAGAATCAGGCCGAAGGCTTCGAGGGCGACAAGGCGGCCCACAAGTTCCTCAAGCCGCTGCAGGTCTACAACGAGGCGGTGGGAACGGCGAAGAGCAGCATCACCGGCCGGCGCTGGACCGGCACCGCCACCTGGATGGAGCCGGTCTTCGCCGACGGCAGCCCGGTCCACAAGCACCACACCGCTGAGGAATGGCCCTTCCATCTGGTCAGCTCCAAATCGGTGCTGGTCAGCGCCTACACCATCGCCGCCGGGCGGCTGCGCCAACTGCATCCGGAAAACCCGGTCGGCATCAACGCCGAGGATGCCCGTCGTCTCGGTATCGAGACTGGCGACCGCATCCGCATTGCCACGCCCGGCGGGGTGCGGGAGGCCACCGCGATCGTCCGCCATGGCGTGATGCGCGGTGTGCTGGCGGTGGAGCATGGCTTCGGCCACCGCGAATATGGCGCCCGTCCGCACCAGATCGGCGGGCACAGCCAGCCTTCGGTGCCGGAGATCGGGGCGGGCATCAACCTGAACGACCTCGGCATCGCCGATCCGTCCCGCGCCGGGGCGTCGGTGTGGGTCGATCCGGTCGCCGGGACCGCCGTGCGCCAGGGCATTCCGGCGAAGCTGGAGCGGATCGCCGCCTCCGCCTGACGGCGGACGGGGCAGGGCTGCAAAAAAAGCGAACGCTTCGGGCGAACCGAAGGGACGGAGCGCAGTTGAAACAGACACGGCGGTGAAACACGACCAGACACAAGAGAGGCGACAATGGCTGCGAACGTCAGCGACTTCTTCTGGCAACGGCTCTCCGAATGGGGTGTGAAGCGGGTCTTCGGCTATCCCGGCGACGGCATCAACGGGCTGGTTGGCGCGCTTGCCCGCACCGGCGACCAGTTCGATTTCGTCCAGGCCCGCCACGAGGAGCTGGCCGCCTTCATGGCGACCGCGCATGCCAAATACACCGGGGAGTTGGGCGTCTGTCTGGCCACCTCCGGCCCCGGCGCCATCCATCTGCTGAACGGCCTCTATGATGCGAAGCTCGATCATCAACCCGTGCTCGCCATCGTCGGCCAGCAGGCGCTGACCGCGCTCGGCGGCCATTACCAGCAGGAGGTCGACCTCGTCTCCCTCTTCAAGGACGTGGCCGGCGAGTATGTCCACATGGCCTCCACGCCCGCCCAGGTGCGGCACCTCGTGGACCGTGCGGTGCGCATCGCCAAGGCGGAGCGCACGGTGACCTGCATCATTCTGCCCAACGACCTGCAGGAGATGGACGCGGTGGAGACGCCGCCGCGCGCGCACGGCACCATCCATTCCGGCGTCGGCTATTCCGCCCCCGTCGTCCGCCCGGCGGAGGCCGACCTGCGCCGCGCCGCCGACGTGCTGAATGCCGGTTCCAAGGTGGCGATCCTGGTCGGCGCCGGGGCGCTGAACGCCACCGACGAGGTGATCGAGGTGGCCGACATCCTGGGCGCCGGCGTCGCAAAGGCCCTGCTGGGCAAGGCGGCGCTGCCCGACGATCTGCCCTTTGTCACCGGCTCCATCGGCCTGCTCGGCACCCGGCCGAGCTACGAGATTATGGTGAACTGCGACACGCTGCTGATGATCGGCTCCGGCTTCCCCTATTCGGAGTTCCTGCCCAAGGAGGGGCAGGCGCGCGGCGTGCAGATCGACATAGACCCCAAGATGCTCAGCATCCGCTATCCGATGGAGGTCAATCTGGTCGGCGACAGCGCCGGCACCCTGCGCGAGCTGATCCCGCTGCTCCAGCGCAAGCAGGACCGCTCCTGGCGCGAGGGGATCGAGGCCGGTGTCGCCGACTGGTGGAAGGTGCTGGAAGCCCGCGCCATGAACGACGCCACGCCGCTCAACCCGCAGCGCGTCTTCTGGGAATTGTCGCCGAAGCTGCCCGACGACGTGGTGATCGCCTGCGACACCGGCTCGGGCACCAACTGGTACGCCCGCGACATCAAGATCCGCCGCGGCATGAAGGCGACCCTGTGCGGCGGCCTCGCCACTATGGGACCGGGCATGCCCTATGCGCTGGCCGCCAAGTTCGCCCATCCCGACCGCCCGGTGCTGGCGATCGTCGGTGACGGTGCCATGCAGATGAACGGCATGAACGCCCTCATCACCCTGTCGAAATACTGGAAGCAGTGGAGCGACCCTCGCTTCATCGTGCTGGTTCTGAACAACCGCGACCTCAATCAGGTGACGTGGGAGATGCGCGCCCAGGCCGGCAATCCGAAGTTCGAGGCATCGCAGGAGCTTCCCGACGTTCCCTATGCCCGCTATGCCGAGATGCTGGGCTTCAAGGGTCTGTTCGTCGACAAGCCGGAAGACCTCGGCAAGGTGTGGGACGAGGCGCTGGCGACCCGCGGCCCGGTGGTGGTCGAGGCCTATACCGATCCCAATGTGCCGCCGCTGCCGCCGCACATCTCGCTGAAGAACGCCGCCGCGATGATGGCGACGCTGGCGAAGGGCGATCCGGAGGTGTGGGACATGCTGAAGGGCACCGCCAAGGACTTCGTCGAAAGCTACCTGCCGCACGGTGGCGATAAGGGCGGCGGAAAGAAGCGCTGACCGGCCGGCCCGCAACACCCTCGCCCCCCTCCTGTTGATGAGCAAACAGCGTCAGCCGGAGGGACGAGGGATGCGGGATCTGAACGGAGCCGTCGTGGTGGTGGCGGGAGCGTCGAGCGGGATCGGGCGGGCCACCGCCCTGGCCTTCGCGCGGGAGGGTGCCCGGCTGGCGCTGGCCGCCCGCCGCGAAGAGCTGCTGGAGGAGGTGGCGGAGGAATGCCGTGGCCTCGGCGCCAGCGCAATCGTCCTCCCCACCGACGTGACCGATGCCGACGCGGTGAAGCGTCTGGCCGACCGCTCGGTGGAGGAATACGGCTCCATCGACATCTGGATCGCCAATGCCGGCGTCGGCGCCGTCGGCCGCTTCGAAGACACGCCGGTCGAGGCGCACCGCCGGGTGATCGAAACCAACCTGCTGGGACCGCTCTACGGCGCCCACGCGGTGATCCCGCTGTTCCGCCGCCAAGGACATGGCACCTTCATCGCCACCGTATCGGTTGGGGCCTTCGCCCCGGCACCCTATGCCGCCGCCTATTCGGCCAGCAAGTACGGGCTGGACGGCATGCTGGACAGCCTGCGGGCGGAGTTGGTGGACAGCCCGGATCTGCATGTCTGCGGCGTCTACCCGTCCTTCACCGACACGCCGGGCATGATGCACGGCGCCAACTACACCGGGCACGAGCTGTCGCCGGAAGGTCCGATCTACGACGATCCCAACGACGTGGCGGAAACGATGGTGGCGGTCGCCCGCCGTCCGCGCGCCCGCGCCATGGTCGGGGCGCTGGCCCCGCTGTCGCGCCTGGGCTATGCGGTCGCGCCGCGTCTGGTGGAGAAGGTGGCCGGCTACGGCATGCACCGCCATTTCGACCGCCAGCCTCCGGCTCCGCGCAGCGACGGCAACCTGTTCCGCCCGGTGGAGCGGGGGCGTGGAGTGGTCGGCGGCTTCTACACCCCGCCGCCGGCCTGGATTTCGCCCGTGCTGATGGCCGGCGTCGCGGTCGCGGCCGTCGCGGCTTATCGCAGTCTGGGGCGGGGAGCGGACCAGCGGATGCGGCGGCACTGAGGCAGACCTTGTGCCCAGCGCGCTGATGACCATTTGCCCGTCGAAGTCGGGCAAGTGGGTGAATGCGTCGGATATCCCCGAAAACAAAGAAGGGCCGCCGTTTCCGGCAGCCCTTCCATTGTCAATCCGTGTGTCGTCGACACCACGGCGCAGTCCTTAGCGGACCAAAATCTCTTCCACGAAGAAAGAGACCTCGGCCTTGGCGCTCGACGACGAGTGAGACGGACAATGAGACACGAGATCACCTCCTTTCAGTTGTTGACGTACGCCACCCAATATAGGTGGCCTTACGGAGGCTGCAAGTCGGATTCCTGACTGCTCCACTGTGACATTCACCGGGGCATTCACATCAGTGCATTCGGCACGAACAGCACCAGACCGGGCCACAGCAGCATCACCGCGACCAGCGCCACCACGGCCAGGACGAAGGGGATGGATTCGACGATGTATTCCTCGACCGGGCAGTCCAGCAGGCTGCACACGGTATACATCGCCACCCCCACCGGCGGGGTCATCGAACCCAGCGTGACGATGGTCATCATCAGGATGCCGAAATGCACCGGATCGACGCCCAGCGGCTGGACGATCGGCAGGAAGATCGGCGTCAGCAGCAGAACCAGCACCGTGCTTTCGATGAACAGGCCGGCGATGAACAGGAAGATCAGGATCAGGGTGACGACCAGCGCCGGTTCCCGCGTCAGTCCGGTCATGGCGGCGGCGATGCTCTGCGGCGCCTGTTCGAAGACGATGGCGTAGCCGACCATGCCGGAGAACAGGATGATCAGCAGGATCAGCCCGGTGTCCGTCACCGCCTCAACCAGCGCGTCCACCATGGCGCGCAGCGTCAGTTCCCTGTGCACGAAGAAGCCGATGACGGCGGCATAGATGACGGCGAAGGCGCCGACCTCCGACGGGGTGAACAGGCCGCCGCGGATGGCGACCAGCAATGCCACCGGGAACAACAGCGCCCATTTGGCGTGGACGACCGCCTCCCACATCGCCTTGCCGGTCGGCCGCTGGGTGGTGGCGGCGCCATAGCCGCGGCGCCGCGCGATCCACCAGACGGTGACCATCAGCACGGCCATCATCAGGAAACCGGGAACGATGCCGGCCAGGAACAGCCGTCCGATGGAGACGTTGCCGACGAAGCCGTACAGGATCAGGCCCAGGCTGGGCGGGATGGTCGCCGTGATGAGCGATCCCACCGCGATGACGGCCGAGGTGAAGCCCTTCGAATAGCCGCTGCGGATCAGGTCCGGACCGAGGATGCGCGCCTCCATCGCCGCGTCGGCGACGGCGGAGCCGGACACGCCGCCCATCAGGGTGGACAGCACGATACAGACCTGCGCCAGCCCGCCGGACATCCACGACACCAGCACGTTGGAACAGCCGATCAGCCGGTGGGTGATGCCGGTCCGGTTCATCATGTGGCCGGCCAGCACGAAGAAGGGAACGGCCAGAAGCGGGAAGCTCTGCGAGGCGGTGGCGACCTGCTGCACCCCGATCGACACCGGAATGATGCCGTTGGTCAGGAAGAAGGTGAAGCCGGCCATGCCGATGGCGAAGGCGATCGGAACGCCAAGCCCCATCAGGACGAAAAAGGTGAGGGCGAGCAGGATCACGGCATCACCTCCTCCGCCACCGGGACGTCCGACGGCGTGTTGAAGATCGGGCGCGGGGTGCGGCGAAGCCGGCCGATGGCGGCCATCGTCTGCCCCAGCAGGGTGAAGGACAGCAACAGGCAGCCGACCGGCACCGCCGAGGTGACGAAGGCATAGCTGATGCCGCTGTCGCCGAACTGGCGTTCCAGGTTCAGCATGGTCAGCTGATAGCCCTTGACCGCCATGGTCAGCAGGAAGGCCAGCACCAGCAGCGCCAGCAGGATGTCCAGGATGGCGCGCACACGCGGCGGCAGGCGCTTGACGACATAGTCAATGCCGATGTGGGCATGCTTGCGCAACGCGAGGTCGGCGCCGAGGAAGCTGGCCCAGGCGAACAGCAGCTGCGCGACGTCCACCGACCAGACCAGGGGATAGCCGAACCAGCGGCTGATGCCGGCCACGAAGACCAGCAGGACGATGACGGCGAGCAGCGTTGTCGCCAGCACCGTCTCCGCCTTGACGTATAGGGATTTCATCGCAAGGGGGTGCTCCGGTCCGGCCCGCGTGGGTGCGCCGGTGGGGCAAGATGGCTGCGGGCGTCGGTTGCGGGAGGGGAGCGGGGCGGCCCGGCAAAGGCGGCCCCACCCCGGTCACTACTGGAAAGGCCGGCCGGTCACTGCTTCAGCAGCGCGTCGACCTGCTTGTGCAGCTCGCCATAGCCGAGCTTCTCATAGACGGGCGCGGTGGCCTCGCGGAAGGGCGCGACGTCGATGGCGACGACCTGCATGCCCTTCTCCGTCATCTGCTTTTCGAAATCGGCCAGCGACGCCTCGGTCGCCTTGGAGGCCTCGTCGCCGGCCTTCAGCGACTCCTCGCGCAGGATCGTCTGCATGTCCTTCGGCAGGCTGTCGAACCAGGCGGCGCTGGTGACGATGCCGGTGATCAGGTTGATGTGGCCGGTCTTGGTCAGGTACTTCGCCACCTCATAGAGGCGCGCGCCGTAGATGGCGGGGTCCTGCGCCTCGGCGCCGTCGATCACCTGCTGCTGCATGGCGGTGTAGACCTCCGACCAGGGCAGCGGCGTCGGGGTGGCGCCCATGGCGCGGATGGTCTCCATCCACACCGGCGCGCCCGGCGTGCGGACGCGGACGCCGTTCAGGTCGGCCGGCACCTTCACCGGCTTGTTGGTCAGCATGTGGCGTTCGCCCTGCCACCAGTTGAAGGACAGCACCTGATGGCCGGACGCCTTGCGGAGCTTCTGCACCCACTCCTCGAACATCGGCGAGGTCACGACCTTGCGGATGCCGCCATAGCCCTGGGCGACGTAGGGCGCGCCCAGCACGCCGAACTCCTTGACGAACACGGCGAGCCGGCCGCCATCCACCACCACCGCGACCGGGGCGCCGGCGCGGGCCTGTTCCAGCAGATCCTCGTCCTTGCCAAGCTGCGAGGCGGGGAACAGGCGGACGGCCATCTTGCCGGCCGACCGCTTCTCCACATTGGCCTTGAACTCTTCCAGGCCCTTGTAGAGCGGGTCCTGCTGCGACAGGGCCGTGTTGACGCTGAGCGTGTAGTCGGCCGCCGAGGCGCCGAATGAAACCAGGGACACCACCGCGCCGAACAGCGCCGTACGCACGGCGTTCGCCATGACAGACATGCTTTTCCTCCCAGCAATATGGACCGCCAGCAACCGACGGCCGGCATTCGACTGGTGCGTGTTCGGCCCGCCGCCGGAACACCGGCGAACGCCCCGATTCATGGGGGCGGTCCAGCAGGGAAGGGGATGGCCGATGACCAGTTTGTTCAGTCACTGGTATGGTAGTATGCCTGATTGCGGTTGGCAATAGCGTTTCGGGCGGAATGTTCGTATTCAACCAATGTCGCTGCTAAACTGTCTTCACACGCAACGGGCCGGCGCTCGCATCGCGAATGCCGGCCCGTTTCGTGTCGATGGTCTGCCGCCTAGCGCAGGCGCGGGGTCATCCGGCTCATGGCGAAGCCCAGCCCGCCGGCCAGGAGAAAGCCGACCGCCACCGCGACGCCGCGGGCGGCGGCGCTTGGTGCCTCCAGTCGCAATGTGTTGTGCGGCAGGCCGAAACGCCCGCGGGTGCGGTGCAGTCCGTCGACGGGGTGGAACAGGTTGTCGGGCCGGCCGGGCGTCTCGCGCTCTTCCGTCATCTGGCCGTCCACCGCGTTGTTGGCGAGGTAGCGGTCGGCGAAGCCCGGCGCCAGGGAGTTGCCCAGGATCGCCTGCATCGCCGACCAACCCAGCCAATATTCGCGGCGGGGATTCTCGGTGGCATGCAGGATGGCGCGGGCGATGTCCTCCGGCTGGAAGATGGTGCCCATCGGCCGCGCGCGTCGGGGCATGTGGCTGCGTGCCCAATCGAACTGGGGCGTGTTGACCGCCGGCAGATGCACGGTGGTCAGCCTGACGCCGCTGTCCTCGTGGATCAGTTCGGAATGCAGGCTGTCGATGAAGCCGGTGATCGCATGCTTGGCCGCGCAGTAGGCCGACTGCAGCGGGATCGACCGGTAGGCCAGGGCGGAGCCAACCTGCAGGATCGTGCCGGCATTGCGCGGCCGCATCCGGCGCAACGCCGTCTGGATGCCGTAGGCGGAGCCGAGATAGGTCACCTCGGTCACCTGCTTCAACTCATTCGGTGTCACGGCATGCACCGGGCCGAAGACCGTCACCATCGCCACGTTGATCCAGGCGTCGATGGGACCGAAGGCTTCCTCCACCCGGTCGGCGGCGGCATCCAGCGCATCGGGATCGGCGACGTCCAGCGGCAGGACCAGCGCCCGCCCGCCCAGCCGCTCAACCTCCGCCTTCACCTCCTCGAGCGCTTCGGACGAACGGGCGATCAAGCCGATCGACGCCTGGCGGTAGGCGGCGAAGGCCAGCGCGGTGGCGCGGCCGACCCCGGCGGATGCACCGGTGATGCAGACGACGGGAGAGTGGGGGAGGCCGTTGGTCGGGTACATGGCGATGGTCCTGTTCTTATTGTGCCTCAGGAGCGGTCAGGGGTTGGCCGTCGGCCGATCCATCCTGTCCAACTCCCTGCACCGCCCCCAGTTCCCGCTGAGATTCCGTCCCGTCCGCTCAGCGCTCCCTCTTCCACCCGGATGCGGTGCAGGGTCAGCGGGATGTTCAGCAGCGTGGCGGCAACGGCGATCCAGACCTCGCCGAAAACCAGCGGCAGCACCGCAAGCTCCCCCGCCACCACGAGGTAGTTGGGGTGCCGGACCCAACGGAAGGGGCCGCGCCGGACCAGAGGGGCGCCGTCCAGCGTGATGATCCGCGTCGTCCAGAAGCGGCCGAGCGTCGCGATCACCCAGACCCGCCCGGCCTGGAGCAGCAGGAACAGCGCCAGCAGCCAGCCATTCACCGGCGCATCGGCCGGCACCATGACGAACAGGGCCAGCAGCCAGCCGGCATGCAGCGCAACGAACAGCGGGTAATGCGCCGCCCCGACCTCCCGAGCGCCGGCGGCCAGCAGGCGGGTGGTGTTGCGGCGGGCGATCACCAGTTCCAGCAGCCGTTGCGCGGCCACCGCCAGCAGGATGATCTGCGGCCAGCCGATTGCGTCCATGGTCACAGATCCAGCAGGGTGAGGCCGGCGGTGAAGCCGGGGCCGAGCGCCAGCATCAGATGCGGTCCGGTCGCCCCGCTGCGCATCCGCCGGTCCAGAACGAACATCACGCTGGCGGCCGACATGTTGCCGCAGTCGCCCAGCACCGCCCAGGAGTCGTCCATGCCGGCGACGGCGGGGTCCAGCACCTCGGTCAGCGCCTGCAGGACCTTGGCGCCGCCGGTGTGGCAGATCACCCCGGCCAGATCGGCACGGCTCATGCCGCGGCCGGTCAGGAAACCGTCGATCACCGGGGGCAGCCGTTCGCGGATCAGGCGAGGAATGTCCTGGCTGAAGACGACGCCAAAGCCCTCGTCCTCGATGCGCCAGCCCATGATCCGCCGGGTGCCGGGCCAAGTGTGCTCGGCGCTGTCGACGAAGCGCGGACCAGGGGTATCGTCATCGGCCCCGGAGGTCCGCAGAAGGGCGGCGGCGGCACCGTCGGCAAACAGGGCGCTGGCGACGACATTGGTGGCGGTGGCCTCTTCCGGCCGGTGCGACAGGGTGCACAATTCGACCACCAGGAACAGGACGGTGCGGCCGGGCATGGCGCGCGCCATCATGCCGGCCCGTGCCAGCCCCAGCGCACCGCCGGCGCAGCCCAGCCCGAAGACCGGAAGCCGCACCGTGTCGGGACGGAAGCCCATGCGATCGAGCAGCAGCGCCTCCAGACTGGGGGTGGCGATGCCGGTGGTGGTGGCGCAGACGATGGCGTCCACATCGGCGGGGCTCAGGCCGGCGGCGGACAGCGCCTTGGCCGCCGCCTCTTCCAGCAGGTCCAGCGCCACCCGTTCGAACACGGCGGCGCGCTCGGCCCATCCGTGCGGCTCCAGATACCAGGACAGCGGGCAGGCGGCGTGGCGGGTGCGGATGCCGGTGTTGGCGAAGACGGGGGCCAGCCGGTCGAAGTCGCGGAGACGGTGGGCGAAGACCGTCCGGGCGACGGTCAACGTTTCTTCCTGTTCGAAGCGGTGGGGCGGCAACGCCGTGGCGACCGCCAACAGCCGCGGATCGGGTGACATCCTGCCTCCTGCATGCTGTCGCCGGTGGGGACGGCGGGGTCTGGGCGGCGGTTCCGCTCCGTTATGAAATAGGTATGACGCAGCATGGTTGCGCCAAGCGGCCGTGCTTCAAAAGGCTATCGCCATTCGAAAATTCCCGAGCGGCAAAGTGAAAGAGGCGGCGCCCTTGCGAGCGCCGCCCCCGACATTTTCAAAAGACCGTTTCGCTAAGCCTGCCGTGGCTTCAGCGGGGCGGTGTCGCGGAAGGGCTTGTCGACCCCGCCCTTGTCATTGGTCTGGTTCTCGACGTCGCCCTCGAAGGTGCTTTCACCTTGGGCAAGATCCATGTCGTCCGCCGACATCCCGGCGGCGCGGGCGCCCTTGGTCCCGCCGATCTGCGGGTTGTTCTTGAGGTCGGCGTCGGTGGGCTTGTCGGTCTTCTCGTGCTTGCTTGCGCTCATGACGGCGTCTCCGTTCCGGTTCCGCATGTCCCCCTGTCAACCGGCCGCAGGCGGGATCGTTGCGAACAGGCGAATCCAAGTTTCGCCCAAAGCCATGAGACGGTTAGGATGAAGGGGTTCGGCGCAGCCGAAGACCATTCGGGAAAGCCGATGACAGGCGTTGAGAACCGGTTGCGGATACGCGTGCGGGGACGGGTGCAGGGGGTGGGGTTCCGCCCGCATGTCCATGCGCTCGCCCGGCGGTTCGGGCTGACCGGCTGGGTTATGAACGACCCGCAGGGCGTGCTGATCGAGGTGCAGGGCACTGCCGCCGCCGATCTGGTCGCGGTCCTGACGGCGGAGGCGCCGCCGCTGGCCCGCATCGACGCGGTGGAATGCGAGACGGTCGCCCCGCTCCCCGATGAGGACTCCTTTTCTATCCGCCACAGCGATTCCGCGGGCGCCGTCGCCACCGGCATCGGGCCGGACGCCACGGTTTGCCCGGCCTGCCTCGCCGAACTGTTCGATCCGGTCGACCGCCGTTATCGCTATGCCTTCCTGAACTGCACCCATTGCGGCCCGCGTTATACCATCACGCGGCGGCTTCCTTATGACCGGCCACAGACGGCGATGGCCGGTTTTACGCTTTGTCCCGATTGCCTGTCGGAGTACCAGGACCCGGTCGACCGCCGCTTCCACGCCCAGCCGACGGCCTGCCCGACCTGCGGCCCCAGGCTGTCTCACCCGCCGGAGGATGTCCTGGCCGCCCTGCGGGATGGCAAGATCGTTGCCATCAAGGGGCTGGGCGGTTTCCACCTTGCCTGTGACGCCACGCGCGCGGATGCGGTGGAGCGGCTGCGGCGGGTCAAGCAGCGCAACGGCAAGCCCTTCGCCCTGATGGTCGCCAATGCGGTCTCCGCCGGCCGCCATGTCCGCATGGATGCCGACGAACGCGCAGTGCTGGAAGGCGTGGCGCGCCCCATCGTGCTTCTGCGGCGGCGGGAGGACGCACCGGAACTGGCGCCCGACATCGCCCCCGGTCTGGCTTGGCTGGGCGTCATGCTGCCCTACACGCCGCTGCATTACCTGCTGTTCCACGAGGCGGCCGGTCGCCCCGACGGCGCCGGCTGGCTGGGCGAGCCGCAGGACCTGACGCTGGTCATGACCTCCGCCAATCCCGGCGGGGAGCCGCTGGCCATCGGCAACGACGAGGCGCGGGAGAGGCTGGACGGCATCGCCGACCTGATCGTCGACCATGACCGCGACATCGTCATCCGCGCCGACGACAGCGTAGTGCGCAAGCTGGCCGGTGCCCCCGCCTTCCTGCGCCGGGGCCGCGGCCATGTGCCGGAGCCGATCCGGCTGGCCCGCCCCGTGCCGCCGATCCTGGCGGTCGGCGGCCACCTGAAGGCGACGGTCTGCGTCACCCGCGGCGACGAGGCCTTCCTGTCCCAGCACATCGGCGACCTCGACAATGCCGCGACGCTGGGCTTCCTGGAGGAGACGGTCGCCCATCTGCTGCACATCCTGGGCGTGGAGCCGGTGGCGGTCGCCCATGACAGGCACCCGGATTTCCAGTCCACCCGCTTCGCCGAGCGATCCGGCCTGCCCGCCGTTGCCGTCCAGCACCACCACGCCCATGTCGCCGCCGTGATGGCCGAACACCGGGTGGAAGGGCCGGCATTGGGCCTTGCGCTCGACGGGTTCGGGCTGGGCGAGGATGGCGGCTCCTGGGGTGGGGAGATGCTTCTGGTCGACGGGCTGCGGGCCGAGCGGCTCGGCAGCCTCGCTCCGCTCGCCCAGCCCGGCGGCGACGTCGCCGCCCGCCAGCCCTGGCGGATGGCTGCATCCGCCCTGGTCCGCATGGGCCGTGCCGACGAGATCCTTCCCCGCTTCGGTGGTCATGGTCCGGCCGAGGGGGTGCGCCGGATGATCGAGCGTGGCATCAACGCGCCGCTGACCAGCTCCTGCGGGCGCTGGTTCGATGCCGCCTGCGGGCTGCTGGGCGTTCGCGCCGTGGCCGGCTTCGAAGGCGAGGCGCCGATGGCGCTGGAATCCCTGGTGCGCCGGCCACGGGTGGCGAAGGGCACTTGGCGGATCGAAGAGGGCGAGCTTGATTTGACGCCGCTGCTGGAAAGGCTGCTGACCGTTGCCGATGCCAGCGAGGGGGCGGACCTGTTCCACGGCACATTGGCGGCGGCGCTGATGGACTGGACGCTGCCGGTACTGCGCGCCCATGGCCTCGGCCGGGTGGTGCTGTCCGGCGGTTGTCTGATGAACGCGGTTCTGGCGGAGGAGTTGGTTGCCGGCTTCCACGTCGCCGGGGTGGAGGCGCTGCTGCCGAGGCTGGCGCCGGCCAACGACGGTGGGCTCAGCCTCGGTCAGGCGTGGATTGCGTCCTTCGCCTTGTAGGCGAACAGCGGCATCTGGACCGGCACCCGGACCTTCTCGCGGCGGACAGGGACATCGGCAGTCCGGGTGGCCTTGTCGAACTCGTACAGGCCGCGATACTTGCCGATATAGCCCTTGCGGCAGGCGCGGTGGAAGCGCTGCGACGCGGTTTCCCAATCGTCGCCCGGCCTCAGCCAGCTGACATAGGTGGTGCCGGTGCGCGGATCGGTGCGCAGGAACCGGCCGCGTCCCTTCTCACCCCGCACCCACTGGCCGGGGTTCAGCGTCAATGCCCCGCGGGCCAGCAGCATCTTCACCTGCGGGGTCAATTCGATGGTCGGAAAGTAAGGCATGACGTCCTCCGGCCGCACCCGGACGGGGCGGCGCTGATCTGGGAGACTCCGTTTGTTTCGGAACCTCCCAGATATGGGAACGCATGCGGAACAATTCAAGGTTTTCAAAGGGTGCGGAGTGGTGGGGCGCGCAATCTCACCCCGCCCGCGCCACCTTCTTAACCGAGCGCTCATGCTCCCCGTCCGCCGGGGCTTCGGTGTCCTTGAAGGTGCGGACGCCGCTGATCATGGTGGAGATGATCGACTGGCGGGACATGATGTCCTCGCGCACTGCGGCATAGACGTGGACGATCACGAACAGCAGGATCGCCCACATGCCCAGATGGTGCCAGGTGTGGACGTCCATGCTCTGGCCGAACAGCGGGATGACCCAGCCGAAGAGCCGGTCCTGCCAGCTGCCCTGTCCCGCCCCCTCGCTGTAGAGCGCGAAACCGGTGACGATCATGAAGACGCTGCCGACGGCGATCGCCCAGAACATGGCGAACTGCGCCAGCGGGTTGTGGCCGACATAGAGCTTCGGCTTGCGCTCCAGGAACAGGTACCAGCGGGCTTCCACGAACAGCTCCCCCCACCAGTGGCGGTCCCAGAAGGGGAAGCGGAACAGCTGCCGGGCATGATGGTTGCCGGCGAAGGCCCAATAGAGCCGGCCGATGAAGCCGACTGCGAAGATGTAGGCCGCCGCAAAATGGACGAAGCGGATGTAGCCCATCAGGAAATTGGCGCTGGCCTCGCCCGGCATGGTCGGCAGCGGATTGGCGATCAGGTAGCCGGTGACCGACAGAACCACGATCGCCAGCGCGTTGACCCAGTGCCAGACCCGCACCGGCACCTCGTAAACATAGATCGCCTTCAGGAAGCGGCCGGCCGCCGGAGAGGCCGTCCCTTCCTCATCCGGTGTCGCGACCGGCTTCGCATCGTCGAGAGGAGCCATGACGTAATCCTCCTCGGTTGCCGGTCAGCGCACGGTGACGCGGGCCAGTTCGGCGCCGTCCGGCGCCATGACGTGGGTGGAGCAGGCAAGGCACGGGTCGAAGCTGTGCAGGGTGCGCAGGATCTCCACCGGCTCGTCCGGGCGGGCCATCGGCGTGTTCAGCAGCGAGGCCTCGAACGCCCCGATGTTGCCCTTGGGATCGCGCGGGCTGCCGTTCCAGGTCGTCGGCACGACGCACTGGTAATTGTCGATCTTGCCGTCCTTGATCTTGATCCAGTGGCCGAGCCCGCCGCGCGGGGCGGCGACCGTGCCGACGCCCTTGGCCTCCTTCGGCCAGGTCTTCGGGTCCCACTTCTCGACATTGGCGGTCGCGGTGTCGCCGGCCTTGATGTTGGCGATCAGGGCGTTCCAGTCGTCCATCATCATGGTGCAGCAGTATTGGCATTCCAGCGCGCGGGCCAGCGTGCGGCCGATGGTGGTCGGCAGCGCCTGCTGCGGCGTGAAGTTCGTGCCGGCCAGCTTGTTGAAGGCGCCGAGAGATTCGGTGATCTGGTCCTTCACGTAACCCACGCCCTGTGCATAGGCCAGGATGTAGCGGGGCAGGGGACCGACCTCCACCGCATGGCCGCGCCAGCGCGGAGCCTTGATCCAGGAATACTTGGCTGCCTCGTCCAACTCCTTGATGTCGGTGCGGGTGCCCTTCGTATTGGCGCCGAGTTCGAACTTGGCCTGGGTCACGCCGTCCCACGGGTGCAGGCCCTTGCTCTCGTCCTCGTAGTGGTACCAGCTGTGGGCGACGAACTCCTGCACCTGCGCCGGGTCGCGCGGGTCGATGGGATGGACCTCGTTCCAGTTGCCGTTCAGGATGACGCCGCCCGGCAGCTGGCAGGTTGAATGGTCGTACGGCACCTTTTCGTAATCGCCGTAGTCCATGACGTTGGTTGCCGCCAGCCCGCCGCCATAGAGCCAGTCCTTGTAGAAGCTGGCGATGGCGAGCACGTCCGGCAGATAGACGTTCTCGACGAAGGCCGTCGCCTCCTGGATGCGCGCGCGGATGAAGTTCAGCCGCTCCATGTTCAGAGGCGCGCCCGAAGACCCGGTGCCGTCCATGTTGATGGCGCAGGGAACGCCGCCGACCATGTAGTTCGGGTGCGGGTTCTTGCCGCCGAGGATGGTGTGGATCTTGACGATGTCCTTCTGGAGGTCGAGCGCCTCCAGATAATGGGTCACCGCCATCAGGTCGGCTTCCGGCGACAGCTTGTAGGCCGGGTTGTCCCAGTAGCCGTTCTTGAAGATGCCGAGCTGGCCGCTCTCCACGAACTTCTTCAGGCGGGTCTGGACGTCGCGGAAATAACCGGGGCTGGACTTGGCATGGCGCGGCGACACCGCCTGCTGCAGCGCCGAGGTCGCCTGCGGATCGGCCTTCAGCGCGTTGACCGGGTTGACCCAGTCCAGCGCGTGCAGGTGATAGAAATGGACGATGTGGTCATGGACCTGCAGCGTCTTCGCCATGATCTCGCGGATCAGGTGCGCGTTCTTCGGGATGCGGATCTGAAGCGCATCCTCCACCGCGCGGACCGAGGTCAGGGCGTGGCAGCCGGTGCACACGCCGCAGATGCGCTCGACGAAGGCCCAGGCGTCGCGTGGGTCGCGTCCCTTCAGGATGACCTCAAGCCCGCGCCACATCGTGCCGGTCGACACCGCGTTGCGGATGATGTTGTCGCTGTCGACGTTCACCTCGCAACGCATGTGCCCTTCGATGCGGGTGACCGGATCGACGACGATGCGCTTGCCGCCATTGTCGAGCGAGAACCCGTTCGGGGTCTGGACGATGCCCATGGTCAGACGTCTCCCTTGTGCTGCGCGCGCTTCAGGGCGCTGACGGCCGCGTGGGCGGCGATGATGCTGCCGACGCCGATGGCGGCGGTGGTGCCGATCTGGTCGGCGTTGGCCTCGATCCCGAACTGGAGGATGTCGGACTGGCGGGCGTACCAGGAGCCCTTGTCCCAGAAGCCGTCCTCCGAGCAGCCGATGCAGCCGTGGCCGGACTGGATGGGGAAGCTGGTGCCCTCGTTCCAGCGCACGGTGGAGCAGGCGTTGTAGGTCGTCGGACCCTTGCAGCCGACCTTGTAGAGGCAATAGCCCTTGCGCGCGCCCTCGTCGTCGAAGGACTCCACGAACTGGCCGGCGTCGAAATGCGGCCGGCGATAGCATTTGTCGTGGATGCGCTGGCTGTAGAACATCTTCGGCCGGCCCTGGCGGTCCAGTTCCGGGATGCGGTCGAAGGTCAGCATGTAGGTGATGACGCCGGTCATCACCTCGGCGATCGGCGGGCAGCCGGGGACCTTGATGATCGGCTTGTCGGTGATGACCTCATGCACCGGGGTGGCGCGGGTCGGATTCGGGCGCGCCGCCTGGACGCAGCCGAAGGACGCGCAGGAGCCCCAGGAGATGATCGCCTTGGCATCCTTGGCGACCTTGCGCAGCTGGTCGGTGAAGGGCTTGCCGCCGATGATGCAGGACATGCCGTCCTGATTCAGTGGCGGATTGCCTTCCACCGCCAGGATGTAGTTGCCCTTGTACTTCTCCATCACCTCGTCGAGGATCGCCTCGGCATGGTGGCCGGCCGACGCCATCAGCGTGTCGTCGTAGTCCAGCGAGATCATGGAGAGCACGACGTCCTTCACCAGCGGATGCGCCGAGCGGATGAAGGATTCGGAGCAACAGGTGCATTCCAGTCCGTGCAGCCACAGCACCGGGGTGCGTGGCTTGGTTTCCATGGCGTGGACGATCTTAGGCACCAGTTCCGGCCCGAGGCCGAGCGCCGCCGCGGTCAGCGAGCAGTATTTCAGGAACGAACGGCGTGTGATCCCCTGCCGCCGCATCACCTCGTAGAAGGTTTCCAGCGTTGCCATCGGTTTGTTTTCTCCCGTCGGGCAGCACCGGCGTGCGAGGATCCGGTGCGCTTCTCCGCGGGCCCTAGGCAACAATCGTGCCGTAGTACGAACATTGGGCAAACCAACGGTCACAAAGGGTCAGGGGCATCGACCGCTGGCAACTCCCCGGCCGAAACGACGGCCGGGGTGGAAGGAGAGTTGCCGGTGGGATCAGGCGGTCTGGCCATCCTCTTCCGGCCGGCCGATCAGGCGATGGATCGCGTAACCAATCGCCACACCGACCGCATGCAGCCCGGCCGTGCTGGCGAGGAAGCCGGCGGCATAGCCCAGCGCCGCGGCGTCGGCTGGCATCTCCGCGCCATGGGCGAAGCCGTGGAACAGGCCGAAGCCGGCGGCGAAGACGACGCCGATCAGACTGTTGCGCGACATCGGCATGACGCACAGCAGGGCCAGCACGACGGTGGAGGCGTAAATGGTCGGTTCGATCAGCGGCAGCTCGCCGCCCGTCAGCGCGAACAGGCCACCGGCCAGCATGGCGGCCAGGAACGCTCCCGGCACCGCCAAAATGGCACGGCCGCCGATGGTGGCGCCATAGACGCCGACGGTGACCATGGCGATCAGGTGATCCAGCCCGCCCAGCGGATGCGCGGCGCCGTCGAGGAAGCCGGCCCCGGCGAGATGGCCGGGATGGGCAAGGGCAGGGGTGGCGGCAAGCGCGATGGCCGCTGAGATGGCGGCAAGACGAGTGATTTTCGACATATCGAACGGCTCCTCGGGGTTCTTGTGGTTCTGGTGGATTCTCCCGCCCAATTCTCCCTCTCCCCGGGGGGGAGAGGGGATCCTGAGTGGGAGAGGGTGGATCAGTGCCGCTGCGCCGGCCCGCGCTCGATGCCGTAGCGTTCCAGCTTGGCGCGCAGGCCCATGCGGGACAGGCCCAGCTCGTCGGCGGCCTTGCTCTTGTTCCAGCGGCAGCGGACCAGCGTTTCCATCAGGATGCCGGCCTCCACCCGCTCGATCCGTGACTTCAGCGGCCCGCCCTGGCCGATCAGGTCGAGCGGCGGCAGCGGACCGTCCTCCGGCGAGGCCGGGCGGGCGTTCAGCGCCGCACCGCGCAGCACAGGGTTGGACAGCAGGTCGGCGCCCAGCGTCTCGCCCTCGCACAGCACCAGCATCCGCATGATCTCGTTCTGCAACTCGCGCACATTGCCGGGCCAGCCATAGGACTCCAGGCAGGCCATCGTGTCGGCAGCGAAGCCGGAGACAGGCTTGCCATGAGCGGCGGACAGCCGGTCGAGGATGTGGCGGGCCAGCACCGGGATGTCGTCCGGCCGGTCGCGCAAAGGCGGCATGGTCAGCGTCATGGTGCTGAGCCGGTAATAGAGATCTTCGCGGAAGCGGCCAGCCTGCACCTCGGCGGTCAGGTCGCGGTGGGTGGCGGCGACGACGCGGACATCGACCCGCCGCGTCTCGTTGGACCCCACCGGCCGGATCTCGCCCTCCTGCAGGAAGCGCAACAGCCGGACCTGGAAGGCCGGGCTGATGTCGCCGATCTCGTCCAGGAAGATGGTGCCGCCGTCGGCCTGCTCCAGCAGGCCGACACGGTTGCTGTGGGCGCCGGTGAAGGCACCCTTCTTGTGGCCGAACAGCTCGCTTTCCAGCAGCTCGTCCGGGATGGCGCCGCAATTCTCGCAATAGAAGGGCTGGTCGGATCGCGGGCTGCCGTAATGGATGGCGCGGGCGAGCAACTCCTTGCCGGTGCCGGTCTCGCCCAGCACCAGAACCGGGACATTGAAGCCGGCCACCCGCTCCGCCTGCCGGCAGACCTCCTCCACCGGGCTGCCCTCGGCACGGATCAGGCCGTCGAAGCGGTAGGACTGGCGCACCCGCTCGCGCTTGGTCGCGACGCGGGTCTCGGCCAGCGGCGGCAGCAGCTTCAGTTCGCTGGTCAGCCGGTCATGCTCGCGCTGGAGCTGGTACAGCTTCGCCGCGTTGCGGGCGGTCAGCAGCAGATGGTCGGGGTGCCAGGGCTTGGTGATGAACTGGTGGATGCCAGCGGTGTTGATGGCGCCGATGATGTCCTCGGGGTCGATGTAGCCGGTGATGACGATCCGCACCACATCGGGCCAGCGTTCGCGCACCTGGGTCAGGAACTCCACGCCGCTGACCTCCGGCATCCGCTGGTCGGAGAAGACCACCTGGATCCACTCGGTTTCCAGCAGGCGCAGGGCGTCTTCCGCCGACAGGGCGGTGAAGACCTCGAACTCCTCGTCCAACAGGCGGGCGATGACCTCGACGGAGCGCGGCTCGTCATCCACCACCAGGATGCCGGGACGGGCGGGATCGGTCATCGCACGGAATCCTTCTTCATTCGACCTGCCTCACTCGACCTCAAGATCCTTGATCGTCATCTCGGTGCCACCATTCGGATGCAGCCGGCTGCCGCCGCAGTGTGGGCAGGGCGACAGCCGGTCGTCCAGATCCACCGTGTCGTTGCAGTCGAAGCACCAGCCGCGGCCCGGCACATCCAGCACCACCAACTCCGCCCCGTCGGCCAGCGATCCCCGCGTCACCACGTCGAAGCCGAAGCGCAGCGCCTCCACCTCCACCCCGGCGAAGCGGCCGATCTCCAGCCGGACCTTGGTCACGCGGCTGAAGCCGTTCGCCCGCCCGGCCTCCTCCATCGCCTGGAGCAGGCTTTCGCAGAGCGCCATCTCATGCATCGGCGGCCTCTGCGGACCCCATGCCGAGCAGCGCCCGGCGCGACGGGCGCGCCGGCTCGGCCACCGATTCGACCTGGGCCGGCGCCGGATCGGGCGGCGGTGCCAGTTCTTCCTCGCGCCTGCGGCGGATCTCGGCGGTCTGGGCACCGTCTTCGCGGATGGAGGGATCGAAGAGGGAGACCAGAGCCGCCGAGGCCGTTTCGGTTGCCTGGAGCATGGAGGCGAACTCGAACATCGGCGAGAACAGGGAGCAGGCCTTGTAGGCGCCGACACCCTTGCGGTTGGCATGGACGAATTCGTAGCGGCCGGACGGAAACTCGATCAGCTCCTTCGCGCCCGGCACCAGTTCCGACCATTCGTCGCCTTCACCGGGCAACAGGACGAGGTTCAGGAACCAGGGCGTCACCAGCGCACCGAGCCAGCGCTCGCCATGGCGGCGGAAGCCCACGGCCTTCACCGCCAGTGCGTCGTTAACGATGGGTAGGCCGCGCATCTGCGCGGTGTGGATCTCGCGGAAGGCCGCTTCCAGCCGGGCGATGGTCTCGGTCGGCAGGGCAGGGCCGGACTCCGCCGGCAGGACGGCAGCCGCAGCCGCTTCGGCCGTCACCGCCTCGCCATCCAGCGCCATGAACTGGTCGCGGGCGCCGTCGCAGACCGGGCAGCGCCAATGGTCAGGCAGGGCAGCGAAGCCGGTGCCGGGCGGCACCTGCCAGTGCTCGCAGCCCTCTGCCGGGTCGTAGACGTGCCAGCAGATCTTGCATTCCATCCGGGTGGCCGCGCCGATGCGCGTGGCGTCGCCGAGATAGGAGCCCTCGAAGCGGGAGGCGGCGGCGCTCATCGCGCCCGCTCCAGATCGGTCGCCAGCGCGTCGAGAATTTCGGCCAGCCGTTCGGCGCTGTCGGCGATGTCCTCCGCCGCGGCGCAGACCACCGCCGGCACGTCGACGATCTCCACCGTATCGAGGATCAGCGTGTCGACCGAGTTGTAATAGCGCACCCACCAGACATTCGGCGTCGCGGTGGCGGTGACCCGGCAATTGCCGTAGCCGCGCGACAGGATGGTGGTGGCACCCACACCCAGCCGCTGTTCGATGAAGGCCAGATCCTCGGGCGTGTGGGGCAGCAGGCTGAAATTCACCGCATGGGGCGCATCGCCGCGGCGCCAAGCGGCGCTGCGGTCCAGCAGCTCGGTCAGGATCGGCTGGCCGTTCATCAGCCCGGCCGGCGCCGGCCCTGCCGCCACCGCTGCAACGGCGGTGAAGGCGCGGTTCAGCGCCACCCGCGGGAAGGCGCCGATCAGCAGGCTTTCGCGCACGGCCCCGTCGCCGAAACCGCGCACACGCCAGACGCCGGCCAGGGAAGCCTCCTGAATCTCCAGCCGGTCGCCGGCCCGCTCCACCTTGACCGCGACTTCGCCCTCGCCCAGCACTTCATCGACCAGGGCCAGCACCGGGGCGTCGAGGTCATCGACCGGAATGCGGATTTCCTCGCCGGCCGTCCAGTTGACAAGCGCCTCGTGAATGCGGGTCAGCACGGCACGGGCGGCGGCGGCGCGGGCGGGGTCGGCGACCTCCGGCAGGTGCGGTTCGTAGACGCGCATGCCCGACGGCATCGGCAAATATTCCAGCCCTTCCTCTGTCGCGTCTGGCTGGCTGCCGGGGCCGAAGCCGACCGGCGGGTGGGTCATGCCGAACAGGGAACTCATGCCGCACCGCCTTCCGAAGCGCCTTCCAGGATCTCACCGATCCGCTGCAGATAATCGTCCCAGTCGCGCACGCGCGGAATGCTGCCCAGCAGCCGGTCGCCGCGCAGGAAGACCAGGGCCGGCAGGCTCATCATACCGGTCAGGGCCAGGATCGCGCGCTCCGCCGCCTCGCCGGCCACCGCCGGGGTCAGGCGCGGGTGCAGGGCGCGGACCAGCTCCGGCAGGATGACGGCGACGTCGGCGGTCTCGGCATTACCCTTGCCATGGCCGGGCAGAAAGACCACCCAATCCTTGGCCGGATCATTGAGCCAGGGCCGGTCGTCAACATGATCCAGCCGCAGATAGCCATGAACGTCGGTCAGCAGATCGACCAGCGGCGGCAGGGGCAGCCGCGGCTTGGCGAGCGGCGGGGCAAGGTCGGTCATGGGCGTCAGGCCTCCGTCAGGCCGGCCGCGCGGGCCGCCTCCAGGTGGGGGGGAAGGGTCGGTTCACGGTCGATCAGGTCGGCGAAGGCGCTGTCGAGCCGTTCCCCGTCCAGCGCCGCGGCCATCGCCGCCAGCGCGTCGAGGATCTGGGCAGCCTCCTCCGGGTCCAGCAGCCGGCGCGCCGCGCCGAGGAAGCCGAGCACCCAATCGCCGGGACCGGCTTCGGGGACCAGCGACAGGTCGATGACCGAGCCGTCCTCCGTCCGGCCGGCGACGCCGTCGACACCGGTCAGGCGCAGGGGAATGCCGATGCACATGGACGGGCGCTCCGCTCAGGTCTCAGAGGCGGACAGCGCCGCCAGAATACGGGGGTCGCCAATGCGGCAGGCGTCCTCGGCGCTCGGGCGTCCGCCCTCATAGGCGTCGCGGGCGATGGCTGGGGCAGCGATGTCGGCGGCGGCCTCAACGGGCGTGCCCTCCACGCCGAACTCGTCGCACAGCAGATTCAGGATGACGTCGATGGTGGGGGTGACCTGCGCGGCGACGGTGTCGGTCAGGCCGCCGCCGTAATCCTCCAGGCATTCCGGCTGGACACCGACCAGGATCAGCTTTTGCGGGCAGCGGCCGAGGAACATGGCGCTGGCCAGCACCTCCTGAAAGCCGGTCTGGTGCAGGCTCATCTTCTTGGCGCCAAGGAAGGCCGGCACGTCGTCGCCATGGAACACGCGGCGGGTGCCGGGCGGCAGGCCATAGTCGATGGCGTCGACCACGATCAACGCATCGGCCGCTTCCAGATGCGGCAGCAGGTACAGCCCCTGGGTCCCGCCATCCATCAGGGTGACGTTGTCGGGAAAGCGCCAATCAGCGGCCAGACGCTCCACCGTGCGGACGCCGAAGCCCTCGTCGGCCCACAGGATGTTGCCGATGCCCAACACCAGGATCTGCGCCGTCCCCCGACCGCTTTCGTCCCCCGCCAAATCCATTCCCGTGCCCCGGCCTCTGTCCGATGGAGCGGCGCCCTGCCGCCGAACCTTCGTTCGTACAAGTTCCATGCCAGGATCGGTGGTCAGGTCAGGTCATTGATCGGATTGCATATTTCCGCAGTCATCGCTCGACATAACAGCGATTGTGGACATCAACATTACAGCATGCGTGGCAGGTGGCAAGTTGGTTGCCACTCTGGCTGCACAGTTGCCGTAGAGGGTGACGGGCGATTGTTCGCGCTGGTCGAACGGTGAAATCAGGATCCGTGCATTTATCCCGATCCTCTGCGGGATTAGATCTCTTCCAGCAGGACGGATCATCTCCCGTCCGATGGAGGTTCAAATGGCACGCATGGTTTCCTTGATGATGTTCGTCGGCGTCATGTCCTACGCGGCGTTCATCGCTTCCTGACCGTTGGTGCGGGGCGTGAAAGGGGTAAAGTCTTGACGTATTGTCCGGCGGGTTGACCGATGCAGACTTGGCGGGCTGGCTCCGCGCGAACATCGGTCAGTTCTGAGCGGAACGCTGCATGCAGCGAATCACTTTGATAAATAGTTCGTTGAGGACTATTTTCGGGGAAGGCGTACCGAGGATGCGAGCCCCGGCACGCCCGCCCGATCAGCGGTTCAGGTATTCAAGCAGCAGCTTGAGTACCTGCAACAGCAGGATCAGGAGAGTGAGGATTTTATCCATCCTCTTGTCCTCCGGTAGAGCAGCGCGGGCGGTGGCCCACCCACCGCCCCGACCGCCCGGAGAATGTGGCTGTGAAAGCCTCTGCAAGCGAGTGAAATGAGATGCAAGGAATCCGCAATTTTCTGCGGAGTTCCCGCGCTGGTCCACACTACCGGCGGGCTTTCTTTTTGCTTGGCCTCCACCAGAGCATGCGCGGAGCATGGCGGGGATGGGAGACGGCAACGAAGGCAGAGCAATTCTTCAGCATCCTGCCGAACGGATTTCGGAGAAACTTCGAAGATCTCTACCTAAAGCAATGATATAAAATGATAATTTTCTAATGCACCGTACATACCATGCAGGGGTCGAAGGACCGGACGATGTGCTGCACCGACAGCGGCGTGCGCTCTCCCTCCTGCACCGGGGCGCCGACCAAGGCCTGCTCCAGCGGACCGGGCACGCCGTCGAGGTCGCGGGGTGAGAAGTTCCAGGTGGTTGGGGCGATGATCTGATAGCCGGCGATGCGCCCGCGCTCCACCCGCAGCCAGTGTCCCAGCGCTCCCCGCGCCGCTTCCGTCAATCCCACCGCCTGGGCGTTGTCCGGCGTCTCCGCCGCCACGCACCAGGGGGCAGCCGGATCGATGGCGCGCAGCCAACCTTCCATCGCGTCGGTGGTGCGCGCCAGTTCCAGCAAGCGAGCGATGACGCGGCTGCGCACCGATCCGCCATCCTGCGCCACCAGCGCCCGGATCAGCGGGTGTCCGTCCACCAGTTGCCGGGCGATGGCACCGGTCTCGTAGGGCAGTCCGGCAAGCCGAGGCGCCTTGCACCAGCTATACCCGGTCTCGTCCATTCCGTCCGGCACGGTCGAGCCGGCGAAAGGCGGGTGAGGGCGGTCCTGCCCGGCCATGCGGCTGAACCGGTGATGCTCCGCCACCTGATCCGGATCGAAGGGAGCGTCATTTCCGTCGCTGAAGGTGCCGCGCCGGTAAAGATGTCCGCCCTCCAGGCCGGCATAGGCGCCGTGGCTGAGGAAGCGGCCATAGGCTCGTCCGAGATGGGCGAGATCCAGATCCCCGGCAATCTCCAGGAACAGGCGGAAGTCGCCGGCGGGACCGGAGATCCGCCAGCGCTCCAGATCCTCCGGTGCGGCAAGCGCCAGCACGTGCTCCAGCGGCGCACCGAACAGGCTGCTTTCCAGAAATCGGCGGAAGCTGCGGACGGTGGCGAGCAAACGCACCCGGTCACGCGCATCCACCGCCCGCGTGACGCCGCCGGGCTGGAGCGTCAGCGTGTGCGGCCACTTGCCGCCCAGGATGCCCAGCACATGGAAAAGCTCCGCCCGCGCCGATGTGGCGCCGCGCACGGCACTGCCCTGCGCCGCCTTGAACCGTGCCTCCGCCCGCTCGAACCAAGGGCGTCCTTCATAGGCGGGCCGGGCGAAGTCGGGCATGAAGAACAGGTGGAAGTGGGTCAGATGGTCGGCGACATTCTCCGTCGCCGTCATCAGGTTGGTGGCGAGCAGGCCGTTGCGCGGCACCTCCACCCCCATCACACCAGCCAGCGCCAGCGCCGCCGCATGGCTTTGTGAGACGGAGCAGATGCCGCAGATGCGCGGCGCCACCACCAGCGCATCCATCGGGTCACGCCCCTCCAGGATGCGCTCGAACCCGCGGAACAGCGGCGAATTCACATAGGCGGCAGAAACACTTGTGCCGGAAATCTCAAGCCGGACCTCAAGATCGCCTTCCACGCGATTGAAAGGACCGACGATCAGGCGGCGTTTGGAATCTTCACTCACCGGGTCAGCCTTTCCGGGTGGGGCGGACGGTGGGGGCGACGACGATGCGGTCGGCGGCGGCGTTCCGGCGCACCCGCTCCGGCGTCGCAGCCTTGGCGAGAGATGCCAGCGCCACGAACCAAGCCTTCGGCATATCGGTGGGCAGGCCGATGGGAATGCCGGCGAATTTCGGCGTCTGCTGGAACGGGTGCCCCGGCTCCTCGAAACCCGGTGCGGTGCAGTTGATGCAGGCATAGCCGCCGCGGGTGCAGGACCCCTCGCCGTTCCACAGACGGGTGTTGCAGTCGGCATGCGCCTGGGTGCCGAGACAGCCCATATGCTCCATCAGGCAGCCGAGGTCCGATGGCTTCTCCGCACTGGCCTTATACTCGTAATACTCGTTGCGCGGGCAGCCATGGTGGACCAGATGGTCGGCGTAGAAGCGCGGGCGCTGGTAGACGTCCAGATCCCCGGCGGCCAACGCATCCTCGGCCAGCAGCATCAGCGTCTCGGTCACCCAGTTCGGATGGGTCGGGCAGCCGGCGACATTGACCACCGGCAGACCGCCGCGTGCCCGGAACTCCGCGCCCAGGGCGCCGCCGCGCTGCGTGCCGTCATACTGCAGGCCGCAGGCGTCAGCGATGTTCTCGCCCCCCGCAGTGATACCGCCGAAGGCAGCACAGGTGCCGACGGCGACCACGGTGCCGGCGACGGCGGCGAGATCGCGCGCCCAGTCGATGGTCGCCCGCCCGGTGCCCGCCAGCACATGGAAGCGCCCGGTGCCGTTCGGCCCGCGCAGAAGCGATCCCTCCACGCACAGCACGTCCAGCGGCTCGGCCCCCGACAGGATGCGCTCGAACAGGTCCACCGCCTCGGCCCCGCTTTCCTCCGACAGGCTCGGGTGCCAGAGCAGGCGGATGCCGGCGGTCTCCAGCAGCGTCATCAGGTCCGGGGATTCGGCGCAGAGCAGCGACATGGTGCAACCGCCGCAGCCGCCCGATTGCAGCCACAGCACCGACAGCGGGCGCTCTCTCATCGCGCGGCTCCTTCGCGCCGCCCGGCGGCCGGCAAGGTCAGGGTGAACAGCGCGCCGCCATCCAGATGGTTCGCGGCGGCCAGATCGCCGCCATGGTCGCGCACCAGCTGATAGCTGATCGACAGGCCGAGCCCGGTGCCCTTGCCGACCGGCTTGGTGGTGAAGAAGGGGTCGAAAACGCGGCCCACGATCGCGTCCGGAATGCCGTGGCCGGTGTCGCGGATGGTGACGACGACCGTGCCCGCCTCTTCCCGGCCGTGCAGTTCCAGCCGCTTCACCGCAGCACCGGCCATGGCGTCGATGGCGTTCTGGACCAGATTCATCGCGACCTGATGCAGGTGGCCGGGATGGCCGGCGATGTCCAGCGTGTCGGGCAGGTCGAAGACGACGGTCAGGTCCGGCATCTGCGCCTTGGCCACCCAGGTGACGGCGGAGCGAAGAAGTCCCGTCAGATCAAAGCGTTCCGAGGCGTGCTTCTGTTCCGACGAGAAGCGGCGAAGCTCTGCCACGATGTCGCGAACCCGCTCTGTCCCCTCCAGCATGCCGTCCAGCGTCGCCGCGGCGTCGGCGCGGGCGCGATCGATGCGCAGTTCCTTGCGCAGGGCTGCCAGTTCCGTCGGAGTGGCGCCTTCGTGCACGCGGTCGAGATAGGTGGTCATGCGGTCGACATAGCGGCGCATGGCATGGGCGTTGCCATAGACGAAGGAGATCGGGTTGTTCAGCTCATGGGCCACGCCGGCAACCAGCCGGCCGAGCGAGGCCATTTTTTCCGAATGGACGAGTTGTTGCTGGGTCTGCTTCAGCCCTTCATGGGCGGCGGCGAGGTCGCGGTAGGCACGGCGCAACTCGCCCACCGGCCGGCCGACCAGAACCAGCCCGATGGCATGGCCACGCTGGTCGTAGCGCACCGTGCTGTTGACCGCGACCGGGAAGGGGCCGGCCGGCCCGCGCAGGGAAAGCTCCACATCGCTGACCTCCTCGCGCTGAAGGGCGGCACTGCACAAGCGGGCGAAGGCGGGATGGAAGGCGGAGTCGAGGAAATCGCGCAGCGGTCGCCCCGTCAACTCGCGCCCGGCACAACCCAGCGCCCGTTCGGCCGCCGGGTTGGTCTGCTCGATCCGACCGTCGCGGTCGCAGGCGATCAGAACGTCGGTCATGGAGCCTAGGACGCTGGCGATGAAGGCCTGCGCCTCCTCCAACTCGGCATTCTTGCGTTCCAGTTCCACCTGCTGCGTCACGAGATTGGCATAGGTCTCGTCCATCTTCCGGATCACGTCGATCCAGGCGCTCTCTGCGTCGGCATCGGGCGTCATGCCGGGCATGGAAAATGGCTGCGACAGCGGGGCGGTCATGGCGGGCAGACTAGCACGCTGTAACAGCCATGGTGTGGACGATTTCAGGCCGACCAGATCGACCACAGGCCGGCAAGGCCGCTCAGCACCAGCACATAGAGCGCGAAGTCGAACAGCGGCGCGTGCCAGACCCAGCCATAGGCACCGATGGCGCGCAGCCCCCGGCGCAGCAGGGCCGATACCGCCCAGGCCACCACGGCAAGGATCAGAAGCGGTGGCAGGAACAGGCCATAGACGTCGATTTCACCGATCATGCGCGCGCCCTTTCCTGATGCATCGGCTCTTGGGTCCCATCCGGGGCAATCAGCAGCGCCTCCAGGGCAGCGTCCGGGAACAGGCTGCGCCGCAGGGAGGCCAGCGCCACCACGGCGCGGTCGCGCTCGGGACACGGCGGGGCGGCGTCGATGGCCGACAGCAGGTCGTCCATGCTGTCCAGCAGTCCGGCCGGCGCCGGGTCGGGCCGCTTGGCGGACAGAGCCCGGAAATGGGTGGCGACGCCGCGCAGCAGACGCTCCAGAGCCGCCCCGCCGGCATGGCCCAGGACCGGGCGTGCCCGCTGAAGCTCCACCACGTTCAGCCCGACGCGCAGGTCGCGCACCGCGTCGATGGCGTCCACATCCACCGATCCGCCGGCCTGCGCCAGCCGGGCCGACAGCAGCCCGACGCGGTCCAGCATGCGGCTTTCGAACCCGTCATTCGCCGGCACCCCGCGCATCCGCGCCAGATCGGCGATCTCGCGCCAGCCGATGTGGAGCATGCGCCGCGCGCTCCACGCCGCGCCCACCGACCGGCACATGCGGGTGACCAGCATCGCGGTGACGATGCCGACGATCTGCCCGGTGCTGCTGTTCAGGAAGGAGGCGAAATCGCCGCTTCCGGTGTCGAGCAGGCTGAGCGAGCCGCCGACGCCGAAGATGAGCGCCATCGCCTTGCCCATTGTCGCCGGCCGGGCGACGAAGATGCCCAGGCCCACCAGCGTCGGCGCCAGGCACAGCACCAGCATCGGGAAGCTGTCGAAGGATGGCAGCACCACCAGCAGATAGAAGGCGGACAGCGGCATGGACGCCAGCGTGTAGACCAGGAAAAGCCGGATGCCCGGCACCGGATCGTCGAAGGACGCGAAGAAGCAGGTGAAGACCGCCACCATCATCGCCGCCGCCGCCCCGGACGACCAGCCGGTCAGGATCCAGAAGGCGCAGACGGTGGTGATGCCCAGCAGGGCCGCCGCCGCCGACCAAGCCGCCATGCCCCGGTCAAGATGGAAGACGCTGCGGGAGCGCTTGCGGGCCAGCGGGTCCAGATGATCGGGCAGGTCGTGGTCGCCGGTTGCGATGTGCGCCCGCAGGTCCCGGCAGTCGCGGTGGATCTCCACCAGCGACCGCAGGCGCCGGATGAAGCTGAAGCGTGTCGCCGCCTGCCAGCCGGCCGAAGCCCGCCCCGCTTCCTCCGCTTCCAGCCGATCGAGCCAGCCGATCAGCCGGGCGGCGTCCGCCGGATCGGCATCGGCGCCGGCAGCGATCCAGTCCCGTACGGCAGCCACCACCGGCGCCACATCCGGCGGCATCGCCCCGTCCGGCCGCCGCAACGCACCCAGCCGGTCATGCACGGCGGTCAGCACCGGCAGCAGATAGACCATGCGGTCCTGCAAGGCCCGCATCGGCCGGGTCATCCAGCGCAGGTCGGACGTGTCGTAGGGCAGGTGGGTGGTCATCACCCGCAGTTCGGTCAGGTCGGTCGCCATCCTGTGGCGGTCTTGCAGGCGCGTGTCGGTGGTGACCTGTTCCAGCGCATCGAGCGTCCAGCGCTCCGCATCGCGAAGGGCGGCGTCGAGCTTGCCGAGCAGCACCGGACCCATACCGCGCGGCAGGATCACGCTGTGGATGACGGTGGCGCAGACGATGCCGAGGATGATCTCCTCCACCCGGGCCAGCCCGGTGTCGAAGATCGCCTCCGGGTTGGCGACGCCGGGAAAGACGATCAGCCCGGCGGTGTATCCCGCCAGCATGAAGGCGTAGCTGCGCGGCGTGCGGTCCAGCAGCGAGATGAACAGGCAGCCGCCGACCCAAAGCCCGACCGCCAGCGACAGCAACTCCGGCGCATTGACCAGTTCGACCGTCAGGACGATGGCGGCGATGCTGCCGGCCACCGTCCCGGCGACGCGATAGACCGCCTTCGACCGAACGGTGCCCGACAGCGGGCTCGACACCACATAGGCGGTCAGCATCGCCCAGAAGGGACGCGGCAGCCCCATGCCGAACGCGATGTAGAGCGCCAGCATGGAGGCGGCGAACGACTTCAGCGAAAAGACCAGCTCGTCGAGGGTAGGGGCTTTGGGCATCGGCGGGCGCTCACTGCCCGGCCGGCAGTTCGGCGACCTTCGGCGTTCTGTCGGGGGCCCCCACCACCGACACCGTCGCGGTGCGCCCGGCAACCATCTGGAGCGACTCCGGCACCTCGTCCAGGGCGATGCGCACGGGGATGCGCTGGGCCAGCCGCACCCAGTTGAAGGTCGGGTTGACGTTGGCGACCAGCCCGGTGCCGTCTGCCCGGTCGCGGTCGACGATGGCGCGGGTGATGCTGTCGACCCGTCCGCGCAGTTCCGTGCTCACGCCCATGATCCGAATGGAGACGGGCGCGCCGACATGGATGCGCGGCAGCTTGGTTTCCTCGAAATAGCCCATGACATAGAAGGAATGGCTGTCGATCAGCGCCACCACCGCCTGCCCGGCGGCGACATAGTTGCCGGTCTTCATCTGCAGGTTTGTGACATAGCCGTCGACGGTCGCCCTCACCTCCGTGCGGCCGAGGTTGAAGCGGGCGAGGTCAAGCGCCGCCTCCGCCTGCTTGGTTGCGGCGGCGGCCTTGGCCATCGCCGAATTTACCTCCTGGCGCTGGGCGGTGGAGACGACGTTGTTGCCCAGCTGCTCGTACCGGTGCGCCTCGGCGGTGCGATAGGCCAGTTCGGCCTTGGCGCTGTCGAGGTTGGCCTGCGCCTGCTCCTCCGCCAGCCGGTAGCGGCCGGGATCGACGACGAACAGCACCTCGCCCTTGTGGACCAGCTGGTTGTCGGCCACGCGCACGTCGGTCACCAGCCCGGCAACGTCCGAGGAGATCTGGACGATGTCGGCGCGGACGCGGCCGTCGCGGGTCCAGGGCTCGTTCATGTAGTAATCCCACAGCCACAATCCGCCGCCGACCGCCGCCACGGTCACCAGCAGGGTCACGGCGATCCGGGCCACGGCCCGGAAGGAAGGAAGAAATATCACGGTCTTGGTTCCTCGATTACCGCACCGATACGGCCGGAGGCGCAGCGCGGCCGGTCCTGGCCGTGGCGCATCCCCGGAGAACACGCACCGGTCAGTTCTGTTCACGCTTGGCGTTGGCCTCGATAATGGAAAGCACGCGATAGCAGGCCTCCACGTCGGCCTCCGTTGCCTCTGCCATCAACCGCTGGCGGACGTCGTTCAACGCCTCGTTCACTTGAACCAACAGATGACGGCCGGCGTCGGTCATGTGCAGGGTCTTCGCCCGGCGGTCGCAGGCATCCTCGCGCCGTTGCAGCAGCCCGGCCGCTTCCAGCCCGTCGAGAAGACGGACAAGCGACGGGCCTTCGACGCCCATCTCTTCCGCCAATTCGCGCTGCCGCAGTCCGTCGCCGAGTTCGGCCAGCAGCATCAGCGGCGCGATGGCGGAGGTGGAAAACCCGCTGTCCGCCAGCACCTTGTTCGCCGCCCGCCGCCACAGATGGGAGGCGCGGAACAGGTGCAGGCCGAAATTGGGGGGAAGGCGTAGAGACTTATCTTGTAGCATCCCTATTTAATAGGTTTGCTATCTAATTTCGGCAAGGGGACAGAGTGCGCCTGCGGTCCCGCTTGCCGCATGGCTGGATTGCTGCGGCGCGGGAGGGAAAAGGGCAGGCCATTTGTCGCGCGGTTGTATACGGGCGCGCGCTTTCGCGTTTCCGGTGACTGCGCTAGCGTCACGATCGCAAACCGTGGTGAAGGATCCGTCGGCGTGAAGGATTTTCTGGAGGGGGATGCGTCGGGCGTGATCGTGGTCGCCAAGCTGCCGCTTGATATACAGACGCATCTGAAGGCGAAGACGATGCGCGTGCTTCTCTCATCCGACACCCGCGATTCTCATCAGAAGCATCGATGGACAAGTGAAGACTTCGACCATCTTCAAGAAATTTTAGACAGCGGAGAAGTTCGGACCGACCGCGATAAACATGTTGTGGTTGCTCATCTCCACGGGGTTTGGCGATGTGCCATTCTCAAGGTGACCGGCAACCTGAATGAGGTCTATCTTTCGTCCTTACACCGAATGCGCAAGAAGCAGGTGATTGACTTCCCCGCAAAGGGAAACTTGGTCAGGGAAGCGAGGAAACTCTGAAGGGACAGGGCGTTGACCTGGGAGCGAAGCACCCCAGCGGACCCGAAGGCTACCCGGTATCGCAACAATTCACGTCAACGCCCTGCGGAATACAGTAGCGCCTTATAAGCCTTGGATCAAGCCGACCCATACCGATCGAAAAAGTGATTTCCATAATGCTGATTATGTGTTAAGTGAAAAATTTCCCAAAATAGGACATTAACGAAATAAACAGTCTAGTAATTTCGTTTCCGTTGCGTTTC
>NZ_LGQU01000117.1:0-39975 GCF_003115935.1 Azospirillum sp. TSH20 | reverse complement strand
ACGACCTGACCGCCGCCGACCTGACCGGCCGCTACCTGCTGAAGGGCGGCGACACCGTCTGGGCCGACGGGCCTCTCACCCGTGCCGTCCGCGAAGGCGCGATCTGCTATCTCGACGAGGTGGTGGAGGCGCGCAAGGACGTCACCGTCGTGCTGCACCCGCTGACCGACGACCGCCGCATCCTGCCGCTTGACCGCACCGGCGAAACGCTGGAAGCGCCCGCGGGCTTCATGCTGGTGGTGTCCTACAACCCCGGCTACCAGAATGTGCTGAAGGCGCTGAAGCCCAGCACCCGCCAGCGCTTCCTGGCCGTCGAGTTCGATTTCCCGGCGCCCGAGCGCGAGATCCCCATCGTGGCCACCGAAAGCGGCCTGCCGGAAAACCGCGTCGCCCCGCTGGTGCGGCTCGCCAACGCGCTGCGCGCCCTGAAGGGCCAGGATCTGGAAGAGGGCGTGTCGACCCGCCTGCTGATCTACTGCGCCACGCTGATCCGCTCCGGCATGAAACCCGAACGCGCCATCCGCGCCGCCCTGATCGAACCGCTGACCGATGATCCGGACATCCGCGCCGCCCTGCTGCGCGTCGCCGAGGTCACGCTGGGGTAGGGAAGCCGACAGCGTGGATCGCGGAGTCGGATCTCCACCATTGCGGCCGTCATCCCCGCCTTCGCGGGAATGACGGCCGATAGGGGCTGTGGTTTTGGGCCAGTATTTGGGAGTGCGTGCGCGATGCTGGAGTTCTTCGAGCCGGAAGAGACCGTCGGCCGTCTGTGGCACCGCCTGATCGGCGGACGGTCGAGCTACCCGCATCATCCGGACGCCGCGGTGACGCTGGAATCCATGCGTCCGCGCTTGGCGGTGTTCTTCCGGGCGCTGGGCGGCGACCGCGGGGTGCGGCTCGCTGCCGGGACCGCCGCGGTGTCCGGGCACCGGCTGTCGCTGCTCGGCCGCATCGGGCTGGGGGAGGAGCGGGTGGAGCGGGCGGCGCTCGACGGCAACGTGCTCCAGCTTCCGACGACCATCGACCTGTTTAGCGATCCGGGGCTGAACGAGCGGCTTTATGAATGGCTGGCCGCCTTCTTCGCCCATGCCGAAGCCGAACCGGCTCCCGCCGACCCGCTGCAGGCCGACCTGCAGGCCCTGCGCAGCGCGGCGGCCACCACGGTGCGGGTGCTGACGCGCTGGCCCGGCCTGTCCGGCATGCACGAGGAATTGGCCCGCGCCGTCGCCGCCACCCGGCCCGCCCGCCGCCTGCCGCCGGTGGAGGCCGATGTCGAGCGCGCCGCCATGGCGCTGCTTGGCGCGGGTGCCGTCACCAGCGAAGGCGCGCGCATGCTTGCGCCCTCCGTGCCGGTGTCTGACTTCACCGCCCCCTATGGCTATGCCCGCATGCTGCCGGTGCCGCTGTGGGGATTGGTGGCACCGGGTGCCGAGCGCGATGCCGCCGCCGCGACCGACAGCCCTGGCGAGGGCGGGCAGGCGGCCGAGGGCGACCAGCGCCGCCGCGCCGCGACCCGCCGCCAGACCGACCAGATCCAGCGCAACGACCCGCTGATCCTCAACCGCTTCGAAAAGATGCTGAGCCTCGCCGAGGCGCTGAACATTCCGCGCGCGGTCGATGACGACGACGCGGAGAATGCCCGCAAGGCCGCCGACGATCTCGACGAGATCGCCGTGGGCGCGCATCAGCGCAAGGCATCGACCACGCTGAAGCTCGACCTCGACCTCGGCGCGCCGGTGGTGGACGATACGCCGCTGGTGGCGACCCTGAGCTATCCGGAATGGGACCATGGCCGGCAGGCCCATCTTCCCAACCATTGCCGGGTGATCGCCGAAACGGCACCGGCCGACGGCGAGTCCTGGCAGCCCGACGCTGCGGCGCAACGCCGCATCCGGCAGGTCCGCCGCCAGTTCGAGGCGCTGCGCCCGCGCCGCATGCTGTTCACCGGACAGGCCGACGGCGACGAACTGGACCTCGCCGCCCTGGTGCGCAGCCGGGCCGATCTCCAGGCCGGCGGCTGCGGCAGCGACCGCGTGCACCAGCAGGTGCGCAGCGCCGCCCGCGATCTGGCGGTGGCGGTGCTGGTCGACGGCTCCCTGTCGACCGACGGCTGGATCGAGGGCCGCCGCGTCCTGGATGTGGAGAAGGAGGCGCTGCTGGCGCTGACCCACGGCCTGACCGCCTGCGGCGACGACCATGCGCTCTATTCCTTCACCTCGCGCCGGCGCGACTGGGTGCGGGTGCAGACGCTGAAGGGCTTCGAGGAACCGCTGGGCGCCACCGTCACCCGCCGCATCGGCGCGCTGAAGCCCGGCTATTACACCCGCATGGGTGCGGCGATCCGCCATGTCACCGCCCAGCTTGCCGAACGGCCGAACCGCCACCGGCTGCTGGTGTTGCTGACCGACGGCAAGCCCAACGACGTGGACCATTACGAAGGCCGCTACGGCATCGAGGACACCCGGCAGGCGATCCGCGAGGCGCGGCGCGACGGGCTGGCGGTCTTCGCCATCACCGTCGATGCCCAGGCGCGCGACTACATCCCCTATCTGTTCGGGCGCGGCGCCTATGCCATATTCCCGCAGGTTTCCCACCTGACCAAGGCGCTGCCGGCGCTCTACCGGCAGGTCGCCTGCGCCGCCTGACCGAAAAAGGACCATCGACCATGAGCGAACCGGTGCAGATCGGACCCGTGAAGATCGGGATCGTCACCATCTCCGACCGCGCCAGCCGTGGCGTCTACGAGGACAAGGGCGGCCCGGCCATCCGGGAGGAGTTGACGCGCATCGTCGCCTCCCCCTGGGTGGCGGAGGCGCGGGTCATCCCGGACGAGCTGGACCTGATCGCCGCCACGCTGACTGAGCTGTGCGACATTGCCGGCTGCGATCTGGTGGTGACCACCGGCGGCACCGGCCCGGCCCCGCGCGACGTGACGCCGGAGGCGACGGAGCGGGTCTGCGAAAAGATGATGCCGGGCTTCGGCGAACTGATGCGCTCGGTCAGTCTGCGGGTCGTGCCGACCGCCATCCTGTCGCGCCAGACCGCCGGCATCCGGGGCCGCAGCCTGATCGTCAACCTGCCGGGCAAGCCGTCGGCCATCCATGATTGCCTGATGGCGGTGTTTCCCGCGATCCCCTATTGCCTTGACCTGATCGGCGCCGGGCGGATCGAAACCGACCCGAAGATCTGCGTCGCGTTCCGGCCGAAATCCTAATTTAAGAAATCATCATAGTTTGTGTGGAAATAAAGGATAGCTGCGACAAAATAGCGTCCAGTTCTTCCACTTGACGGCGGTCAAGCAGAGGTCTCGGAGATGGGGGGAATATTCCCTCACAAGAAACACTCAACCGAGACGACGCCATGAAGACCAAGCTCTCTCTCGTCACTGTCAGTGCCGCCGCCCTGATGCTTCTGTCCGGTATCGGTGCCGCTTCGGCGGCTGAAACGCTCTATGCCGACCCGAAGGTCAAGCAGCCCACGGTCAGCGTCGTCCAGGATCCGGCGGCCGTCCCGGCGCCGGAGAAGGCCGGCAAGCGGGCGCCGAAGACCCACAAGGTGCAGCTGAACACGTCCGAAGTCGAATCCACCCTCGACGACGGCACCACCTATACCTACTGGACTTTCAACAACACGGTTCCGGGTCCGATGGTGCGGGTGCGGGTCGGCGATACTGTGGACGTCTCGATCTCCAACGCGCCGGAATCGACGATGAACCACTCCGTCGACTTCCACGCCGCGACCGGCTTCCTCGGCGGCGGCCAGATCACCCAGGTGGAACCCGGCCAGACCAAGTCCTTCAGCTTCAAGGCTCTGACTCCGGGCGTCTTCGTCTATCACTGCGCCACGCCGATGGTCGCCCACCACATCTCCAAGGGCATGTATGGCCTGATCGTGGTGGAGCCGGAAGCCGGTCTGCCGCCGGTCGATCACGAATTCTACGTGATGCAGCAGGAAATCTACGCCACCAAGGCGAAGAACCAGGCGAATGCCGAGGACGACTATGACGGCCTCGTCAACGAGCGTCCGAGCTACCTGGTGTTCAACGGCACCGTCGGCGCGCTGACCAAGGACAAGCCGCTGAAGGCCAAGGTCGGCGAGACCGTCCGCCTGTTCTTCGGCGTCGGCGGCCCGAACCTGACCTCCTCCTTCCACGTCATCGGCGAGATCTTCGACAAGGTCTACAACCTGGGCGGCCTGGAAAGCGATCCGTCGAAGGGCATCCAGACCGTCACCGTCGCGCCCGGCGGCGCCACCATGGTGGAATTCAAGGTCGATTACCCCGGCAAGTACGCCCTGGTCGACCATGCGCTCAGCCGCGCCACCAAGGGCCTGATCGGCATCCTGGAAGTCGAAGGCAAGCCGGACGACACCATCATCAAGGACAAGAGCGGCGACAGCCGCAAGCAGCTGGGCGAAATGAAGCACTAAGCACGTCGTCTGCCATGAAAGAAGCCGCTCTCCCGCAGGGGAGGGTGGCTTTTTTCGTGCGTGCAGGATCAGTCACGATCCCTGGAGCAGCACAGTCACCCGCGGCTCGCTGAACAGTCCGGGTTGCCGGCCCTCGGCGACGGTCCCAGAGAAGTAGGCGAACGGACCAGCCCGCACGGGGCCAGCTTGCGGGCGCTGCGCCTTCGGCCTGCTTGACCCGGCTGATCGAAAGAGTTACACAGCCAAAAATGCGTGAATACCGGTAGGGATGTGCAGCGTAGGGTCGCGTGTTGCGCCATGCCCGCCGCCGGCCATGCCGCTCACGCCGCAAAGGTCGGATGGCGAGATGGCGGACACGGTCGAAAAGACGCGGACGATCCTGGTGGTCGAGGACAATGTGCTGATGCGCAAGCTCTTCGTCCGCTGCCTGGAGGAGGGCGGCTTCACCGTCGTCGAGGCGTCGGACGCCTCCTCCGTGCTGGACCTGATGCGCGACATGGCGCCCGATCTGGTGGTGATGGACATCGTCATGCCCGGCCTGTCCGGGCTGGACCTGATCCGGCAGATCCGCGCCGATGGCGATCTTGCCGCCACGACGGTCATTGCCGTCACCAACCTCGCCACGCCCGCCGACAAGCGCCGGCTGGCCGAGGCCGGATTCGACGGCCATGTCTCCAAGCCGATCAAGCCCAAGGAATTCCAGGCCGCGGTCGCCGGTTTCCTCGGCACTTGAGCCGCGAAAATTGATCCGGCGGCTCTGACTTCGCGTATCACCCAAAACACACGCAAAAGCGGAGGAGCCGCGGCGATGGCGCGTTATCTGGTTACAGGCGGCTGCGGCTTCATCGGCTCGCACCTGATCGAGCGGCTGCTGGCGGCCGGGCACGAGGTGCGGGTGCTCGACGATCTGTCGACCGGCAAGCGCGAAAACCTGCCGGACGGCGTGCCGGTCACCGTCGGCGATGTGGCCGATGCCGAGGCGGTTCGGTCGGCGATAGCCGGCGTGGACGGCTGCTTCCATCTGGCCGCCGTCGCCTCGGTCGACCGCTCGCGCGAGGCATGGCTGGAGACCCACCATGCCAACCTGTCCGGCACCATCGCCGTCTTCGATGCCGCCCGCCGCGCCAATCCGGCCGGGCCGGTCCCGGTGATCTACGCCTCCTCCGCCGCCGTCTATGGAGACAACCCGAACATGCCGCTGACCGAGGACGCGGCGACCCGCCCGCTGTCCGCCTATGGCGCCGACAAGCTGGGCTGCGAGCTGCATGCGCGGGTGGCGGACGGGGTGCATGGCGTGCCGACCGCCGGTTTCCGCTTCTTCAACGTCTATGGCCCGCGCCAGGACCCGAAATCGCCCTATTCCGGCGTCATTTCCATCTTCGCCGGCAGGATCGCCCGCGGGGAGCCGATCACCATCAACGGCGACGGCGAGCAGGTGCGGGATTTCATCTTTGTAAAGGACTTGGTGCGATATCTGACCGCGGCGATGGACCGTCCGCAGTCCGGCGCGCCCGTCTACAACGTCTGCACCGGCCGCCCGACCTCGGTCAACCGGCTGGCGGAGGTGCTGGCGGAGCTGTCGGGCCGGCCGCTCGACCGGCGCCATGGTCCGGCGCGGCCGGGCGACATCCGGGTCTCGATCGGCGATCCGTCGCGTCTGGTCGCCGCCTTCGGCATGAGCTGCGACACGCCGCTGGAGGATGGGCTGCGCCAGACGCTGGCGTGGCTTGGCTGAGCAAGAGAGCGTTGAGCAAAAGGATAGGGGTGGCGTGACCGGTGGTTCGATCGGGCGGCGGGCTGTCGCCGGGGGGCTGATGTCGGGTGCGGCGCTGCTGGCGCTGACCAACAAGGGCCTGCGGGCCGCCGACTCCGGTCAAGCTTCCGCATCCCCTTGGGCGGTCTATTACGCCGACGCGGCCCCGTTGTCCGCCTTCCAGCCCTACCGGCTGCTGGTTCTGGACAGCCGCACCCACCCGCCGCTTTCGCCGCTGGCCGACCGCGGCAAGACCCTGCTCGGCTATCTCAGCGTGGGCGAGGTCGAGACACACCGCCCCTGGTTCGAGCGGGTGAAGGCCTGGGGCATCCTGGACCAGGAAAATCCCAACTGGCCCGGCAGCTTCTATGTCGACGTGCGCGACCGCCGCTGGGTCAAGCTGGTGGTGGAGGAACTGGTCCCGGGCATCCTGCGCCAGGGCTTCCACGGCGTCTTCCTCGACACGCTCGACAATCCGCCGCACCTGGAGCGCACCGACGCGAAGCGCTGGCGCGGCATGACCGACGCGGCGGCGGCACTGGTGCGCGCGATCCGCCGCAATTGGCCCGACATCGGCCTGATGCAGAACCGCGCCTACGAGATCCTGCCGCAGACCGCTCCGCTGCTGAGCCATGTGCTGGGCGAGAGCGTCTATGCGGGCTGGGACTTCGCCGCCAAGCGCCCGCACCGCCAGAGCGCCGAGGATTACCGGTTCCAGGTCGAGGCCTTGAAGGCCGCCGGGGCGCTGAATCCGCGGCTCTCCCTCCACACCCTGGATTACTGGGATCCGGCCGACGCCGCCGGCATCCGGGCCATCTACGATCTGCAGCGGGCCAACGGCTTCTCCCCCTACGTCTCGACGGTCGAACTCGACCGCCTGATCCCGGAGCCGCGCCGGTGAAGCGCTTTTTGCAATGCAGCAGGAGATCCCCTCTCCCCGGGGGGGAGAGGGAGATTATCCGGGCTGGGACGACGTGCGCTTTCAAAGCAGCAGCGCTCGCCCTCGGCCTGCTTCTGCCCGGCATGGCCACTTCCGTGCTCGCCGCCGGTTCTCCCGCGACGGCCGCGACGGCCCAGCAGACGGTGCCGCGCACCATCCTGGCGCTGGTCGACCTGCGCGAGGAAAGCACGATCCGTCTCAGCCGCATCCACACGATGGTGGAGCTGCCGCTGAACCATCTCGGCCTGTCGGTGGTCTATTGGAACGTCGCCGACGGGCTGCCCGACCTGTCGCGCTATCCCGACCTGCGCGGCGTCGTCACCTGGTTCGCGGGAGAGCCCTTCACCGATGTCGGCGCCTACATCGCCTGGGCCGGGCGGGCGATGGACCGCGGCGTCCGCTTCGCCGTCCTGGGCCAGTCGGGTGTCCGGCTGGAGCGCGGCGGCAAGCCGGTGCCGCTGGCGCTTTCCAACCGCTTCTTCGCCCGGTTCGGACTGCGCGACGACGACGGCTATTCCGACCTGACCTACAAGTCCCGGCCGGCGCTGGCCGACGGCATGATCGGCTTCGAACGGCCGCTGTCGGGGGTGCTGCCCGGCTATCCGCTGTTCCGCAAGACCGACGAGCGCTTCGCCTCCCATCTGGTGATGCGGCGCGGCGACGATCCGGCGAGCGACAGCCATCTGGTGGTCACTGGCCCGTCCGGCGGTCTGGTCACCGACGGCTACAGCCGCTATTTCGACGCCGAGTACAACCGCCGGCAATGGATCGTCGATCCCTTCGCCTTCTTCCGCGACAGTTTCGCCACCGACGACCTGCCGAAGCCCGACGTCACGACCCTGTCGGGCCGGCGCATCTATTTCAGCCACATCGACGGCGACGGCTGGCGCAACGTGACGGAGGTGGCGCCCTATGCCTCCCGCCGCGTGCTGTCCGCCGACATGGTGCGCACCGCCGCCATCGAGCCGTTTCCCGACCTGCCGGTCAGCGTCGCCCCGATCGTCGGCGACCTCGACCCGACCTGGAAGGGCACGCCGGAGTCGCTGGAGGCGGCGAAGAAGCTGTTCGCCCTGCCGCAGGTGGAGCCGTCCAGCCACACCTGGACCCACCCCTTCCAATGGGCTTTTTTCAAGGATTACAGCCGGCAGAACGAGGCGCCCTTCCTCAACCGCGAGAGCAGCTATCGCCCCGGCAAGGCCGACGACCACGCGGCGGAGGAGGCGGGGGAGGTGTCCGACATCGGCCGCTACGCCGTGCCGCGCGCCTATCTGCAGCAGCCCTTCGATCTCGACCAGGAGATCGGCGGCGCGCTCGACTATTTCACCCGGCTGGCTCCGACCGGCAAGCGGGCGGTGCTGGTGCAATGGTCGGGCGACACCTCGCCGTTCGAGGCGGCGCTGGCCGCGGTGCGCAAGGCGGGCGGGGTCAACATCAATGGCGGCGACGCCCGCTTCGACGCCGATTTCCCCTCCATCACCGGCCTGCCGCCGATCGGCCTGCCGGTGGGGGCGGAGCGGCAGATTTACGCCGCCGGCAGCAACGAGAACACCTATACCGAGCTGTGGACCGGCCGCTTCTACGGCTACCGCAATCTGATCAACACGATGCGGCACGCCGGCAGCCCGATCCGGCTGAAGCCCTTCAACGTCTATTACCACATGTACAGCGGCCAGAAGGCGGCCAGCCTGAACGCGCTGGTCTCGGTGCTGACCGCCGCCCGCGGGCAGGAACTGGCGCCCGTCGCCGCCTCCACCTACGCCCGCATCGCCGAAGGCTTCTACACCACCCGATTCGAGCCGCTGGCGGGCGGGGCGGATGTCGGGCGGCGCTGGCGCGTGCGCGACCGCGGGGCGCTGAACACGCTGCGCTTCGACCATGCCAGCGCCAGTGCGGTCGACTTCGCCCGCTCCATCGGCGTGCTGGGCCAGCGCCACAGCCAAGGCAGCCTCTATGTGACGCTCGACCCGGCGGTGGCGGAGCCGGTGGTGGCACTGACGGAGACCGACCGCGCCGACCGCGACCCGCCGGCCGCAGTGCCCTATCTGGTCCAAGGACGTTGGGCCTTTTCCGCCTTTGCCGGCGAAGGGCAGGGCTTCCGCGTCGCCGCCACCGGCTATGGCGAGGGCGCCATGGTCTGGCATGTGCCGCAGCCCGGCCGCTGGACGGTCACGGCGGAGCGTGACGGAACCCGGCTGTGGTCGGGCAGCGTCGATGCGGATGCGGAGGGCCGGCTGGCGCTGACGGTGCCGGTCTCCGCGATCGCGCCGCTGCTACTGCGGATCCGCCCGGCGAACGGCGTGGCGGGGTAGGGCGGCGATGCGCGCGAACATCCTCGTCGTCCTGCTGGTGCTGCTCGTCGGCATCGGCGCCAGTTTGCTGCTGATCCCGCACAGCGGCGAGCTTGCCCTGCAGAAGTTCCGCGACCGCGATTACGACAGCGCCCGCGCGGTCTACGAGCAGCGCTATGCCGCCGGCGACCGCAGCGGCACCACGGTGATGCCGTTGACCCGGCTGTCGCTGGCCCAGGGCGACCTCGAGCGCGCCATCGCCCTGACCGAGGAGTTCGTCGCCGCCGAGCCGTCGTCCGTCGAAGCGCGGGAGTTGCTGAACCGCCTCTACCAGGATGCGCAGCGGCCCGGCGATTATCTGGAAAACCTGAAGGCCCTGGCGGAGCTGCGCCACAGCGCCGACCTCTACCGCGACCTCGCCTATGCCGCCGGCTTCCGCAATCGCATGGCACTGAAGGTGGAGGCGCTGACCCGCTACTGCCCCCTGCGTCCCGATGATGTCGAGGCTCCGCAGGAACTGGCAGCACTGCTGGCCGCTCGCGGCGATCCTGCCGGGGCGGTGGACTGGTTGTTGCGTGCCGACGACCGTGCCAAGGGCAATATCGAGCCGGACAGCCGCGAATTGCTGATGAGCCTGCTGATCGACCTCGACCGCGAGGAGGAGGCGTTCGAGCGTGCCCGGCGCTGGCTGGGCGAGAATCCCACCGTTGCCGACATGATCGGTCTGGCGAGCCAGCTCGCCGCGGCGTCCCGTCCCGACCTTGGCCTGCGGCTGATCGAACCGCAGGTGAAGGGGCGCAATCCTGTGCTGGCGCTGGAGCTGACCTACATCGACCTGTTGATCGCCGCCGACCGCCGGGAAGAGGCGCGGACCCGCCTGTCGGCGCTTTCCGGCCCGGTCGAGGATGTCCAGTTCGGGCGGCTGCTGGCGCTGGAGGTGAATGCCGGCATGCTTCGCCCGGCGCTTGCGGCGACCAAGGGGCGCGACCTGCATCTGGTCCCCGACTGGGTACTGGCCGGGCTGGCGGAAAGCGCCTTGCGCGACGGCGACCGCAGCTTCCCCGACCGCCTCTACCGCGAACTGGGCGACGAATTCCTGGACGATTATCCGCTGCTGGCCGCCAACATCGCGCTCGGCCGCGGCGATCCCGCCGCCGCTGCGGGGTGGGCGGAGCGCGGCCTTGCCGGCGGCGGGCTGACTCCCGGTGACCAACTGGCTGCCATTCGCATCCTCGACCGTGCCGGCCGCCACGGCGCGGCGGCTGACGCCTTCGACCGGCTGCCGCTGTCCGGCGGTATTCCCGACGAGCAGTTGGAGGAGCTTGCCGCCCTGTTCATCGACCTCGACCGCGCGCCGACCGGGCTTGCTTGGTTCGAGGCGCGGAGGCAGGTAACGCCGTCCCCGGCCGCCGGGCAGGGCTGGGCACGGCTGGCCGCCAAGGCCGGTGATCCCGCCGCCGTCGCCGATTGGCTGGCCGGTCAGCCCAAGCTGCCGGTCGGTCTGTTGCAGGACATCGCCGGAAGCGCCGCCGAGCGCGCCGCCAATTCGCCCGCGGCGGCGGCGCTGGCCCTTGCCGCCTCGCAGCGCGCCTTCGCGCTCGATCCCTCGCCGCGCAGCCGTCTGGCCCTCGCCAACGCCCTGACCGCCACCGGCAAACCGGCGGAGGCGCTGCCGCTGCTGGCCCCGCTGCTGGCAGATGGTGGCACGGAGGTGGAGTCCGCCTATATCGCCGCGTTGGCCGGCGCCGGCCGTTCGGAGGAACTGACCCGTCACCTGACCGCCAAGCTGGCGAAAGGCAATTTGTCGGACGCCGAACAGCAGGCTATCGTCACCATGCTGCTCGACCACAAGGCCTATCGCGCCGCCCTGCCGCTGCTGCGTGGCTGGGCGGAGAGCCAGGGTGGTGGCAGATCCGGCGAAGATTGGCTCGGCGTCTATGCCGATGCGGCGGCCAAGGCGAACGCGCTGCCCGACCTCGCCGCCCTGCTGCAAAGCCGGGCTTCCGCCGCACCGCTGGCCGAGGCGGAGGATGCGCTTTACCGCGACACGCTGACGAAGTTGGGCCGCAAAGCCGATCTGCGCCGCTATCTGCTGGCGCGCGCCACCGACGACCGCCTGCCCACCGACAAGCGGCGTGAGCCGGCATCATCCCTGCTGGCGCTCGGCGACAAGGCCGGGGCCGAGCAGGCCCTGCAGCGGCTGGCGGCCGGGCAGGGGCCGCAGAGCGAGGATTTCCGGCAGCTCGCCTATCTCTGGGGTCCGCGCCCGCCCGCCGCCGGTCTGGATTGGATCGAGGCGCGGGCCAAGGCGGCGTCCGACCCGGCCGAGCAGGCGGCATGGTACGACCGTCTCGCCGAGTATGGCGGCGGGCGCCGCGTCATCGCCGGGCTCGGCGGCCAGGGCGAGGCTCCGGCGCAACCGGCGCTGAAGGCTCCCTACATCGAGGCGCTGGCGGCGGCCGGCAAGGGCAAGGAACTGGCCCTTGCCCTGCGCACCGCCGTGCCGGAGGAAGCCGCCCCCGACCGCCTGCGCCGCTACGCCCGCCTCGCCGAGCAGACCGGGCAGCGGGCCGCCGCCGCCCAGGCCTGGACCGCCCTGCTGACGCGCAAGCCCGACGACGCCGATGCGCTGCGCCAACTCGGCATGCTGGCCTATGACGAGAACCGCCTCGCCGACGCCGAACGGCTGCTGCGGCGCTACGTTGCCACCGGCCCCGACGATTACGAAGCCCATTACTTCCTGGGCGAGGCGTTGACCGCGCTGAAGCGCCCGACCGCGGCGGTTCCCTTCTACCGCACTGCGCTGTCCCAGCTGCGCCACCGCGCCGGCCGCGGCGACGCGGCGGTCCAGACGGAGGCGAATTTGCTGAATCGGCTGGGCAAGGTCGACGACGCCGTGGCGCTGTTCGAATCTCTGCGCAGGCGCCGCCCGGCCGACCGCCAATTGAGGGCAGACTACGCATCGATGCTGATCGAAAACGGACGACTGCCGGAGGCCCGCCGTGTCCTGGCCCTTCCGTGATCGCGTGCGCGCCTCTGAGAAGGACATCCCTCTCCCGTCCCGGGAGAGGGAGGGGACCCGCGCCGAAGGCGCGGGGAGGGTGAGGGGTGAGGCAAGAAACCAGAAGCGCATGGTTCCTTGCACCACCCCTCACCCTTCCCATGGCTTCCGCCATGGGCCCCTTCCCTCTCCCGGGGCGGGAGAGGGAGCCATTCGCTTCGCCCTCCTCCTCGCAATCCTCGCCGCCACCCCCGCCCACGCCCAAACGGCCTCGGCCCGCCTCGAAGCCGTGCGCGAGGACCACGCAGCCCGCTTCGCCCTGCATTGGCCCGGCCCGGTCGCCACAGAAACCCAGCGCGACGGCCGCGAGCTGGTCCTGCGCTTCGACCGCCCGCTCGGCGAGGTCCCGCTCGACCGCGTCCCTGAACGGCTGGAGTCCTGGGTCGACAACATCCTCTACGGTTACGACAGCGTCGTCCTTGTGCTCGCCAGCGGCGTCGAGGCGACGGTCGCGACCGACCGCAACGGCCTCAGCGTCGCCTTGACGCGCCCGCCCGCCGCCGCCCCGAGCCGCGAGGCGCAGGCCGCCGACCGTGCCGCCCGCCGGCGTCTCGACTATTTCCGCGCGCTGGCGCTGATGGAGGGCGGCGACGTCCGCCCGGCGCGGACCCTGCTGCGCGACCTGCTGGAACAGGATCCCAACGATGCCCAGTCCACCGCCCTGCTGGCCCAGGCGGAGGAACGGCTCGGTCGCTGGCGCGAGGCGATCCGGGCCTATGACACGGCGCTGGAACTGACGCCCGACGAACCTTCCCTGATCCAGGGCAAGGCGCTGCTGCTGCACGAAAATGCGGACCGCAGCCGCCTCGATCTCGACTGGCAGAAGGTGCGTAACGCCGACATGCAGCGCATCGCCCGCTTCAGCGGCGTGCAGGACCTCGGCCGCTCCACCGCCTTCACCTGGAGCCTTGAGCGCCGCGATGTCGATGTCGACGCCGCCCGCCGGGAAGACGGCCGGCTGGAGCCTTTCCACGGCGCCCGCTCCCGGCTGGAGGCGGCGCTGGTCCATGACTGGCCGGAGTTCGAACGCTCCACCCTGGCGCTCTACGCCGCCCCGCAGACGCTGGGCGCCGGCTACACCCATGGCTGGCGCGGCGACGAGACGGAGACCCGCGCCGGCTTGGCCTGGAGCGAGCCAAGCTTCGCCTTCCTGGAGGGCATCGTCGACGGCGGCCGCCGCGACCGCCTGTTCTTCCAGCACGAGGACCGGCTGTCCGACCGCTGGTTCCTGTCGCTTGGCGCCGGCTACAACCGCTATGGCCTCGCCGGCGACGCCGATCTGGCGCGCAGCGCCACGGTGGAGGGATCGTTGCGCTACACGCTGAATGCAGCGGGGCCGCTGGCCAGCGTCGCCTATGTGCTGGATGCCGAGTATGTCGCCCACCGCGAGGAACGGCAGGACGCGCTCGGCCAGCCTTACGTCCCGCTGCCGGCTGCGACCCGCGAGGTCCATGCGCTGCAGCTCAATGCAGAAGACTATCTGACCGACTATGTCCGCTATGCGCTGCAGGTCGGCTACGCCTATGACCGGCGGGGCCGCAGCGGACCGCAGGGGGCCATTTCGCTGGGGTGGGAACCGGCGGACAATCTGGAGCTGAATTTCCGGGCCAGCCATGCCCGCTCCACCGCGCGCGGCACGGCCAGCGCGGTGAACAGCGCGGGCGTCACGCTGGTCTGGCGTTATTGACGGTGTGTCAACACTTTATGGTTAAAAAAGGTGGACTGGCGATGCGGCGAAAGGGTGCGGGAATGAAGGGCAAGACTGTGCGGGCCTGCGGGGCGCTGCTGACGGTTGGGCTGATGCTGGCGGGCTGCAGCTTCGGCCGGATCAACAGCCGCGACTTCGCCCAGCCGGGCGCCGTGCTGCCGGCCGGCTCGACCGTCGCCGTGCTGCCCTTCGAGAATCTGACCAACCACCCCAATGCCGGCCAGATCGCCGCCGACATCGTCTCCACCGAACTCTACGGCGTCGAGGGCATCCGCAGCATGGATGCGTCCCGCGTCCGCAGCCGCCTGTCCGCCGCCAAGCCCGCCGGCGACGCAGCCGCCGCAACCGATGCGCCGGCCGACGCCGCCCCGCCGGACGCCCAGGCCGCCGGCCGGACGCTGGGGGTGGATGCGGTGCTCTCCGGCAGCGTGTCTGAATATGGTTACCAGCATGGCCTGCGCGAGGAGCCGGTGGTCGGCCTGAACGCCCGGCTGGTCCGCAGCTCCGACGGCGCCGTGCTGTGGACCTCCAGCCAGTCGGAGGCCGGCCGCGGCTATTTCAGCCGCGACAGCGTCAACAACGTCGCCCAGCGGGTGGTGACGCGCATGATCGACAGCCTGCGGCCGGTGGTCGCCGCACCCGCCGTGCCCGCTTCCGCGGACGCCCCGGTCCAGGCCGGCCGCGCCTCCGACAGCGACTTCTCCAACGATCTGCATCGCGAGTGAGCGTGCAGGCATGAGCGCAGAGTCCAGCCCCTCTCCGGTGTCCCCCCGCCGCTGGTTCGGCCTGCGGCCGGTCGCGCTGCTGGAGCTGCTGCTGTTCTTCGCCGTGGCGCTGGGGCTGGATGTCTGGCTGGGCGCCGGGCTGCGCTTCGACGGGGTGCAGCCGCATCCCTTCTGGATCCCGGTCCTGCTGCTGGCGATCCAGTACGGCACCAGCGTGGGCGTGCTGGCGGCGCTGGTGGCGTCGGTGGCGCTGCGGTTCGGCAACATGCCTGATGCCGGCATCGACCAGGACCTCTACGACCATCTCTTCACCCTGACGCGCGAGCCGATCCTGTGGCTGGTCGCCGCCGTGCTGTTCGGCGAGCTGCGCATGCGCCAGCTGCGCGAGCGTGACGAACTGCGCGCCGGCCTTGCCGCCGCCCGGCAGGAGGCGGAGGCCATCGCCCGGTCCTACCGCGCCTTGAAATCGGTGAAGGAAAGCCTTGAGACCCGCGTCGCCGGCCAGCTGCGCACCGTCTTCACCCTCTATCAGGCTGCAAAATCCATCGACCATCTGGACGAGGGGGAGGTGATGCTGGGCGTCGCCGACCTCGTCCGCACCGTCATGAAGCCGGAGAAGTTCTCGCTGTTCCTGCTGAACAACGACGTGCTGGAATCGGTGACGAACGAGGGGTGGGACGACGACACCGACAGCTATGCCCGCTGGTTCGACAGCGGCACCCCGCTGTTCCAAACCGTGATCGCCCGCCAGCGGCAGCTCTGCGTCAACCGGGTGGAGGACGAACGCATCCTGGCCGGCGAAGGCGTGCTGGCCGGACCGCTGGTCAGCAGCGACACCGGCGAGGTGGTCGGGATGGTGAAGGTCGAAAGCCTGGGCTTCACCGACCTCAGCGTCAACACGGTCGAGAATTTCCGCATCCTGTGCGAATGGATCGGCACGGCGCTGGCCAAGGCGCGCCAGTTCCGCACAGCCAACGAACAGCGCGTGTTCACCGACGACGCGCTCTACTCCTCCAGCTACATCGGCCGGCAGGCGGAGTTCCTGGCCCTGCTCGGCCGCCGCATGGGGTTCGAGACGACGGCCATCACCATCCGCCCAACCGGCCTGTCCCGCCTGTCCGTCGCCCAGCGCGCCGACCTTGCCGCCGCCATCGGCACGGCGGTGCGCGGCAGTCTGCGCGACACCGATCTCGCCTGCGACTTCGGCCAGCAGGGCGCGTCCTTCGGCGTGATCCTGGCCGGCACGCCGCTGGAGGGTGCCAAGCTGGTGGAGGCGAAGCTGGAACGGGCGGTGCGGCGGGAGTTGCCCGACGGGCTGTCCAACATCCCCATCGGCTTCGTCACCCGCCGGGTCGAGCCGCCGGAGCCGGAGCCTAAGCCGGCCGCCGGGGAAGCGGTGGCGGAGAGTGCGGGATGACCGGCCCGGCCCCCGATTCCGCTGAAACCATCGGCACGCTGGCGGGCGACCGCCCGGTCGCCGGCACGGGCGAGCTGGTGGCGGCGACGCTCGGCGCCGGCCTGCTCGATTCTGGAGCACTGGCGTTCGGCCTGTCCGGCGTCCCCTTCGCCGCACCATCCGCCGCGGCGCTGCACCTGCTGCTCTGCGGACTGGTCGGCTTGTGGGTGCGCAGCCGGGCGCGGCGGGGCCGCGACCTGCGGCTGGCCGGGCTGCTGCTGGTCACCATGGTGCCTCTGGGACCGCTGGGCGCCGCCTGCACGCTGGTGACTGCGGCGCTGCTGGCGCTGTTCAGCCACTATGCCACCGGCTTCCAGGACTGGTATCTTTCCCTTTTCCCCGAAAGCGAGACCGGCCCGGCGCAGGAGCTGTACGAACTGATCGTGTCGGGCCGCGAGAACGCCCATCTGGTCGCCGGCGAATCCTTCACCGACATGATGTGGATGGGCACGCCGCAGCAGAAGCAGGCGGTGATCGCCCTGGTCGCCCGCCATTTCCGCCCCGCCTTCACGCCCGCGCTGAAGGCCGGCCTCGCCGATGCCGACCCGTCTGTCCGCGTCCAGGCCGCCACCGCGACCGCGCGGGTGGAGCATGAGTTCAACGAGCGCTGGCAGTCGCTCGACCATGCCGCCCGCGCCCATCCGGACGACGCCGGCGCCCTGGCCGCCCTGTCCCGCCACCTCGACGATTACGCCTTCTGCGGCCTGCTGGATTCCAACCGCGAGGCGGAGATCCGCGAAAAGGCGCTGGACGGCTACCGCCGCAGCCTGGAACTGGCGCCCGACGACGACGGCATTCGCCTCGACCTCGGCCGGCTGCTGCTGCGCTGCGGTCTGGCGGCGGAGGCGGCGGCGAGGCTGGAGCCGCTGATCGACCGCACGTCCGACAGCCGCATCCTGTTCTGGTATGCCGAGAGCCTGTTCCGGCTCGGCCGCTTCACCGACCTGCGGGCGCTGCCCGTCCGCCGGCCCGACCTGCTGGGCGACGGGGCGGCACTGCCCGATGCGCTGCGCGACGTCTTCGCCCTGTGGCGCGACGACGAAACGGCCGTCGCCGAGACCGCCGCGAAGGAGCTGGCCGCATGAGCCGCTCCCCGTCCCAGCCGCTCCCGCCCGAAGCGCCCCGCGCGCCCAAGGCCGACGTCTGCCTGCTGATGGAGGGGTCCTATCCCTATGTCGCCGGCGGCGTGTCGACCTGGACGCACGACCTGATCCGCTCCCATTCGGACCTGACCTTCCACATCGTGGCACTGGTCGCCGACCGTAGCGCCCGCAAGCTCGCCTATGATCTGCCGCCCAACGTCACCGGCCTGACCCACGTCTATCTGCAGGATCCGCCCGCCGGATGGCGCTGGCAGCCTGGCACCGGACGGTTGATGGCAAATTTGGAAAAGCCGCTCGCCCGCCTGCAGCAGGGCGGAGGGCTGGCCGAGGTGGCGGAGGTTCTGCGGCTGCTGGCGCCGCGGCGCGGCCGGATCGGCAAGCGGGCGCTGCTGAACTCCGAGGACGCCTTCCAGATGGTGGTGCGCATGTGCAGGGCCGCCCTGCCGGACGCCTCCTTCCTCGAATATTTCTGGGGCAGCCGGGCGCTGATGAGCGGGCTGTTCGCCACGCTGCTGGTGCCGATGCCGCAGGCGTCGGTCTATCACGCCATCTCCACCGGCTATGCCGGTCTGTTCGCCGCGCGGGCGCGGCTGGAGACCGGGCGGTCGGCCCTGCTGACCGAACACGGCATCTACACCAACGAACGGCGCATCGAGATCCTGATGGCCGAATGGCTGTTCGAGGGCGCCGACACCTCCCTGGCGCTCGACCGGAAGAAGCGCGACCTGCGCGATCTGTGGTTGGACACCTTCGCCAGCTACTCCAAGGCCTGTTACGACGCCTGCGACCGCATCATCACCTTGTACGGCGGAAACCAGGAGTTCCAGCGCCGCCAGGGCGCCGACCCGGCCAAGCTGATGATCGTGCCCAACGGCATCGACTATGCCGGCTATTCCCAGGTCCGGCGCGACCCCAACCCGCGCCCGCCGACCATCGCCCTGATCGGCCGCGTCGTGCCGATCAAGGACGTGAAGACCTACATCCGCGCCGCCGGCATCCTGCGCGAGGACATCCCCGACCTGAAGGCGATGATCCTCGGCCCGCTGGAGGAGGATCCCGGCTATGTCGAGGAATGCCGGACCATCGTGAAGCATCTGGGGCTGGAGCAGACGGTGATCTTCGCCGGCCGGGTCAAGCTGACCGACTGGCTGGGCAGGATCGACGCCATCGCGCTCACCAGCGTCAGCGAGGCGCAGCCGCTGGTGATCCTGGAGGCCGGCGCGTCCGGCGTGCCGACGGTGGCGACCGATGTCGGCTCCTGTTCCGAACTGCTGATGGGCCGTCCGGACGAGGTTCCGCCGCTGGGGCCGGGCGGGGCGGTGACGCCGCTGGCCAGCCCGCTCGACACCGCGCGGGAGCTGCGTGCCCTTCTGCTCGACCGTCCCTGGCGCGAGCGCTGTGCGCAGGCCATCGCCCGGCGTGTCGCCCAGTCCTACGACAAGGTCGCCATCGACCGCGTCTATCGCGCCATCTATGACGAGCACATCGCCATGCCGACCCGGCCGACGCTCGATGGTGCCGATTTCGACCTGAAGGGAGCCGCCTGACATGGCCGGCATCGGCTTCGCGCTCCGCCGGCTGGCCCGGCGCGACGATCTGCTCGGCGTGCTGCAGGGCTATGCCCATTCCGCCTTCATCACGTCGGGCCCCTGGATGTTCACCATCCTGGCGCTGGCCGGCATCACGCTGTTCGGCCGCGATCTGGTGGGGCCGGAGCAGCTGACGTTGTTCCGCGTCGTGGTGATCTACAATTTCTGCTTCTCGGTGGTGTTCACCGGGCCGCTGGTGCTGGTCGCCACCCGCTATCTCGCCGACGCCATCTATGCCAAGGAGGTGGAGGCGGCGCCCGGCATGCTGCTGGCGACGCTGGGGCTGGCCTATGCCATCGCCGGCCTGACCGCCGGGCCCTTCTACCCGCTGTTCAGCGGCCTGCCGCTGCCGATCATGCTGGGCGGGCTGGCGAATTTCTTCCTGGTCTGCGGCATCTGGGTGGTGTCGATCTTCCTGTCGGCGCTGAAGGACTATCTGGCGGTCACCGTCGCCTTCGGCGTCGGCATGACCACCGGCATGGCCGGGGCGGTGCTGCTGGGCGACCGCTTCGGCGCGGCGGGGATGATATGGTGGTTCTCCGCCGGGCTGGCGGTGATCCAGTTCGGGCTGATCGCGCGGGTGCTGGCCGAATATCCCTATCCGGTCGGGCGGCTGTTCGACTTCCTCTCATATTTCCGCAAATATTCCGATCTGGCGTTGATCGGGTTCTTCGCAAATGCCGCCGTCTGGACCGACAAGTGGATCATGTGGTTCGCGCCGGAGCGTGAACTGGTCTCCGGCGCCATGGCGATCTACAGTGCCTATGACGGCGCCATGTTCATCGCCTATCTGACGACCCTGCCGGCGCTGACCCTGTTCACGGTGAACATCGAGACCCGCTTCTTCGAGCATTACCAGGCCTTCTACCGCGACATCCAGAAGCACGCGACCTTCGACCAGATCGCCCGCAACCACCGCGCCATCATCGCCGCCCTGCTCGACAGCAGCCGCAACCTCATCATCCTGCAAGGGGCGGTCTGCGCCGTCTGCATCTTCCTGGCCCCCGCCATCGTCGGCGCCATCGGCCTGCAGTACCAGCAGATCGGCATGTTCCGCTTCGGCGTGCTGGGTGCCTTCTTCCAGGTGATGTTCCTGTTCTGCACGGTAATCCTGGCCTATTTCGACCTGCGGGCGCGGAACCTGACGGTGCAACTGGTCTATATGGCGGCCAACGCCGGCTTTACCCTGCTGTTCAGCCGGATGGGCTTTCCGTGGTATGGGTACGGCTATTTCCTCAGCTCGCTGCTGGCCTTTGCGGTCGCCTATCTGATGGTGGCGGACGCGGTGCGGCGGCTGCCCTATTTCGCCTTCGTCGCCAACAACCCGTCGGTGCGATGACCCGCCGCCACATCCCTCATCTTCTGGTCCTGCTGCTGCTTCCGGCCTCCGCCGGCGCGCAGGAGGTTCTGCGCACCGACCGCACCGACTCCGGCCATCTGCGCCCGCCCTTCCGCGCCTACGAACCGCCGCCGCCGGGCCACGAGCCGCGCCTTCGCCGTACCGAAAGCCGCGCCGTCTACAGCCTGCCCGCTGGCTTGAAGGGCCTCGCCACGCTGGACCGCACCCTATCGCACCTGTGCCAGCGCGGCGCCTTCCTGCAGCGGATCGACGGCCTCTATTGGGCGGCGACCCCGGATTACCGCTATGGCGTCGCCTTCTCCGGCGGCGCCAACCTGATCGACCCCCAGAACCGCCGCCAGCCCGGCAAAGCCTATTTCTTCCGCAACCAGGACAGCCGCTGCAGCGTCTGGATCGGCGATCAGGCGAAGCTGATGCCGCATTACATCGGGGGGTGATGGCGGTTCAGAGGGTGGTCTTTCTGCCGCATCCGGCAGCACGGCCTTGCCGCGTGGTTTGGTGAACACCACAATGGTCCCGTGGCGAGCACGCCGTGGCTCATGGCCCGGAAAGCTGTGCTGGATCGATCGAAAACAGGAGACGCCGATGCCCATCCCGGTGAGCGCTGAAACGGAAGTCCTGGCCCGCCGGCTTGCTGCCATTCGAGGGCAGAGTATCGACGAGGTTGTCCGCACGGCCGTGCGCGATGCCTTGGCCCGCGCCGAGCGACCGGCAACTTCCTGCCTCACTCCGGACCAGCAGGCCAAGGTGAACCGCATGTTGGCGCGGGTGAAAGCGCTGCCGCCGCTGGACGACGGCGGAAACCCGGATGCCGACCTATACGACGAACACGGTCTGCCGCGCTGAGCCATGGTCGTCGACACCTCGGCACTTGTGGCCATCCTGAAGGCCGAGCCGGAAGCAGCCGCCTTCCTCGCCAAACTCGCCACTGCCGCGGTGTGCCGCCTGTCGGCCGCGAATTTCGTCGAGGCTGGGCTGATCGCCAGCCGCGATCCGACCGGCGCCCACCTCGAGGCCCTTGAGGATCTGCTGCGCGAGTTCGACATCCGCATCGAGCCGGTCGGAGAGCGCCAAGCCCGGCTTGCGCTCGACGCGTTCCGCCGCTACGGCAAGGGGACCGGACATCCGGCTGGTCTCAATTACGGTGACTGCTTCGCCTACGCCCTGGCCGCCGACACTGGTGAGGGGCTGCTGTTCAAGGGCGATGACTTTCCCTGTACCGACCTTGCCCCGGCATGAGCGGTGGCACTGACTGTCCCGACGTTTTTCATCCTGCCATTACCCTCTCTCCCGCATCCATGATACGAATGGCCGCCGGTCCCCACCCGCGGAGGTCGCCGCCAATGCCGCCCGAATGGAACAGTGAACACACCCCCGAAAACTGTTTCACGCTGTTCCAAACGTCGCATCCGGCCCCCTCGCATCCTGCGAACTCAACCCCATATAGGGCCGGTCATCGGCCAGAGGTGAACGTCCGCCCGTGCGTATTCCCGACCTGAACAGCCTGTACGACGCCGGCAGCCGGCTTCTTCTGGAATCGACGGTGCGCGTGGGCGTCACCGGACTGCGGCGGGCGGGCAAGACCGTGTTCGTCACCGCCCTGGTCGACAACCTGCTGAAGGCCGGGCGGCTGCCCTTCCTCGACGTCATGTCGTCGGGCCGCTTCCAGGCGGCGCGGCTGCGGCCCCAGCCCGATCCCGACGTGCCGCGCTTCGATTTCGAAGGCCATCTCGCCGCCCTGACCGGCCCCGATCCCCATTGGCCGGAGCCGACGCGCGGCATCGGCCAGATGCGCGTCTCCCTGCGCTACCGTCCGGAGTCGGCGCTGAAGCGCTCGGTGCAGCCGGTGGCGACGCTGAACCTCGATCTGGTCGATTACCCCGGCGAATGGCTGCTCGACCTGCCGCTGCTGCGCCAGAGCTTCGCGGAATGGAGCGCCCAGACCCTCGACCTCGCCGCCCGCCCGCCGCGTGACGAGCTGTCGGCATCCTGGCGCGGCTGGCTCGCCACCATCGACCCGGCCGCATCGGCGGAGGAGGAGACGGCGCGGCGCGGGGCGGCGCTCTACACCGACTATCTCCACGCCTGCCGCCGCGCCGACACGCTGCTCAGCCTGATCCAGCCCGGCCGCTTCGTCGAACCCGGCGACATGAAGGATGCGCCGCTGCTGACCTTCTGCCCGCTTCATGGGAGCCAGCAGGGCAGGGGAAGCCTGTGGGCGCTGATGGAGGAGCGTTACGAGGCCTACAAGACCAACGTCGTCCGCCGCTTCTTCGCCGAGCATTTCTCACGGCTCGACCGCCAGATCGTGCTGATCGACGTGCTGGGGGCGCTGAACGCCGGCCCGGCCGGGATGGCCGACATGAAGCGGGCGCTGGAGCTGAGCCTGGAGCCCTTCCGCCACGGCGCGTCCGGCTGGTTCGACTGGCTGTTCGGCAGCAAGATCGACCGCGTGCTGTTCGCCGCGACCAAGGCCGACCATATCGCCGCCCACCAGCATGCCCAATTGCGCGCGCTGCTCGACCGGCTGGTCGGCGACGCCCGCAACGCCATCCGTTTCGAAGGCGCCCAGGTCGAGACCATGGCCATCGCCGCGCTGAAATGCACCGAAAGCGTGGTGACCGAGCATGAGGGCCGGCAACTGCGCTGTGTCCGCGGCGTCCCCGTCGGCCGAGACCGCCCGACCGTGCTGTTCCCCGGCGAGATTCCGGAGGATGCCGAGGCGTTTCCGCCCGGCCGCGACCGTCCCTATAATTTCCTGCCCTTCCGTCCGCCCGAAGATCTCGGCCGCGACCCGCGCGGCCTGCCGCACATCCGCGTCGATCAGGCCCTGCAATTCCTGCTGGGGGATTACCTGACGTGACGGAGCGCGACACCCGCAATGCCTCAAAGGGCTGGGTCCCGCCGATGGAGCTGGACCTCGACCGTGCTGCCCCCGTCCCGGCGGAGGAGGAGACCGCCCTGCTGACCGGCTCCGGCGACCCGGCCGACCTGCTGCCGGCCCCCGCCACGCCGGTGCGGACGACGCGCCGACTGGGGCGCTGGCTGTTCGGGGCGCTGGCGGCGCTGGTCCTGGTGGCTCTGGGCTTCGACACCGCCGACCTGCTGGCCCGTGCCTTCGCCACCAGCCTCGCGCTTGGCGTTCTGGTCGCCCTGCTGGCCGCCACCGCCGGTATAGCGGCAGTCGCGATGCTGGTGACCGAACTGCTGTCCTTGCGCCGCCTGCGCCGGATCGAGGAACTGCGGGCCGAGGCCGGCCGGCTGGAGGTCGACGCCCCCGGCGGCCGGGCCGACCGCTTCGCCGGGTCGCTGGTGGCGCTCTATGCCGACCGGCCCGAACTGGCCCCGGCGCTGGCCCGCGTGCGCGACCATGTCACCGATGCCCATGACGAGCATGAGGTGGTGCGGCTGCTCGACCGCGAGGTGCTGAGCCCGCTCGACCGCGCCGCCTATCAGCGGGTTCTTCGCGCGTCGCGGGACACCGCCATCGCCACGGCGCTGAGCCCGGCGGCACTGCTGGATTTCGCGGTGGTGCTGTGGCGCAATCTGAAGCTTGTGCGGGAGATCGCCTCCCTCTACGGCGCCCGGCCCGGCTATGTCGGCTCGCTCCGGCTCCTGCGCCGGATGCTCGCCAACATCGCCGTCGCCGGGGTGACGGAAAGCGCCCACCATGTGGCGGTGGAGGCGCTGGGCGGTTCGCTCGCCGCTGCCATTTCCACCCGGATGGGGCAGGGGGTCATCAACGGCCTGCTGACCGCGCGGGTCGGGCTGACCGCCATGCACCTGTGCCGCCCCATCGCCTTCGGCCCCGACAACCGCCCCAGCCTGAACCGCATCAGGAAGGAGCTGTTGTCGTTGCCCAAGCAGGTGCTGTGACGTGACCCTAGGCGAGGTCGAAGACCAGCACTTCCGCCTCGTCCGCCCGGTCAAGCGTCACCGCCTCCTCGTCCGTCAGCGCTGCGCCGTCGCCGGCCTTCAGCAGCGTGCCGTTCAGATGGACCCGGCCGCGGGCGACCTGAACCCAGGCATGGCGGCCGGGACGCAGCGGCAGCGTGGCGCTTTCCTCGCCATCCAGAAGCCCGGCGTACAGGTCGACATCCTGGTGGATGGTGACGCTGCCGTCCCGCCCGTCCCGCGACCCGACCAGCTTCAGCGTGCCGCGCTTCTGCTCGGCCGGGAAATCCGCCTGCTGGTAGCCGGGCGCCAGGTTGTTGGCTTCCGGCAGGATCCAGATCTGGAGGAAATGCACCGGCTCGGTGTCCGACGCATTGTACTCGCTGTGGCGGATGCCCCGACCCGCGCTCATTACCTGGACCTCGCCCGGACGGATCACCGACCCGGTGCCGATGGAGTCCTTGTGCTCCAGCGCGCCGTTCAACACGTAGGAGACGATCTCCATGTTGGCGTGCCCATGGGTGGGGAAGCCGGCACCGGGGATCACCCGGTCCTCGTTGATGACGCGCAGGGCGCGGAAGCCCATGTGGCCGGGATCGAAGTAATGGCCGAACGAGAACGTGTGATTGCTGTTCAGCCAACCCATGTTGGCGACCCCACGCTCGTCGCGATGGCGAATGGTGATCATGGTGGAACCCTCCGTGCTGTTGGGGTGTGTGTCGTTGTCTGGAGGGAAATTTGGCACCCAACACCCTGCGGAACAATCCAGTGCGTTAACACCAGATCGTTCCCTCCAACGCGACAATCTCACCCCACCAGCGGCACCCCCACCGCGAACACGGTTCCGCGCCCTTCCACCGAACGCACCGTCACCGGATGACCCAGCAGCCTTGCCAGCCGCTCGACGATGGCGAGGCCCAGCCCGATGCCCTCGCTGCGGTCGCGGTCGGGGCGGTCGAGCTGGACGAACTCCTCGAAGATGCGCTGGCGGTCGGGTTCGGCGATGCCGCGGCCGGTGTCGTACACTTCGATCCACAGCGTGTCGCCGCGGGTTCGGCAGCCGACCAGCACGCCGCCGGTCTCGGTATAGCGGATGGCATTGGCGATCAGGTTGCGGAGGATGCGCTCCAGCAGGGCCGGGTCGCTATGCACCACGGCATTGGTCGGGACGGCGCGCAGCCGCAGCCCCTTCGCCTCCGCCTGTCCGCCGAATTCGGCCTCCAACTGGTCGAGCAGGGGGGAGAGCGGCAGGTCGACCGGCTTCGGCGTCACCACCCCCGATTCCAGCTTGGAGATGTCGAGGATGGCGTTCAGCAGGTCCCGCATCGACCGCTGCGCCGCCTTCAGGTCGGTCAGCAGGGCCGCCGCCTTGCCGCTCTGCGGCTGGCGTTCCAGAATGCCGGTGAACATGCCGATAGCCTGAAGGGGCTGTTGCAGGTCGTGGCTGGCATGGGCGAGGAAGCGGGACTTGGCGCGGTGGGCCTGTTCGGCTGCGGTCTTGGCGGCATGCAGTTCGGCCGTTCGTTCACGTACCTGCTGTTCCAACGTGGCGTTGGCGCGCTCGATGGTCTCCGCCATGCGCAGGATCTCGGTGAACTGGCGGCGCACCTGCCGGGTCATCGGCCGGAAGATCGCCAGCGCCTCCACCGCCAGGATCAGCAGGGTGATCAGCAGTGCCGCCAGCCCCAGCCGGTGCAGGGTGTGGAATCCTGCCTCTCCCTCCTCCTGATAGAGCGCCACCACCTCTTCCAGACGGTCCAGCAGCGGGCCGAGTGCCTGGGCGGTGATGCGGTCCGCTTCCGCCGGGTCCGGCGGCTGACCGGCGGATGCGGCGGCGATGACCCGGCGCAGGGCGGCGATATGCTCGGTCACCACCGGGTCCAGCGGGTCGGATCCGCCGTAGAACAAATCCTGTGGCGTTGGTCCCAGCGGCGGCCCTTCCTCCGGCCCGGCACGGCCGCTCAGCCGCCGGTGGGCAGCTTCGAACATGTCCGTGGCACCATCCAGCCGCCGGGCGAGGTCGACGCGCGTTGCGGCATCGGTCGCGGTCTTCAACTGCTCCACCAGCAGGGCCGTCCGCTGCGACAGCATGCGCTGCCGGCCGGAAACATTGACGACCTCCAGCATGCGTTCGTGCTGGCCGATGACCCGCTCGGTCATGACGAAGCCGGCCAGCGTGCCCAGCGCGATCAGCGTCAGCGCCAGGGCATAGCGCAAGGTCATCCAGCGGGCGGTCGTCGTGCCGATCGGTATCATGCGCTTGTCCCCCCGGCCGTGATCGCCCCATTTCCATCGATGATCATGGAGCAGCCTGCCGCGTTGCAGCAAGGACGGAGGGTGGCGGTGAAGCTATGAAGCCTCGGTAAAGCCGCAAGCGGCCAGCGCCGCCTGCATGTGCGGCGGGACCGGGGCCACAGCGCCGACCGGATCGCGCTTGGGGTAGAGCGGCAGCGAGATGGCGCGGGAATGCAGATGCAGCGGCTTGCCCTCCGGCCCGCCATATTGCGGATCGCCGACCAGCGGACAGCCGATCGACGCGCAATGGACGCGGATCTGGTGGGTACGGCCGGTGTGCGGCGTCAGTTCCAGCCACGTCAGCCCATCGGCTTGCCCGCGCACGACATAGTCGGTCACCGCCGCCTGCCCGTCGGGCGAGCCGACAATGCGCCAGCCGCCGGTCTTGTTGGAGACCTTGGCGAGCGGCAGCTCGATCCGTCCGGACTCCTGCGGCGGAGTGCCGGCGACCACCGCCCAATAGGTTTTATCGACCTTGCCGTTCTGGAACAGGATGCCGATCTTGCGCAGCGCCTTGGCATGGCGGCCCAGGATCAGGCAGCCCGATGTGTCGCGGTCCAGCCGGTGGGCCAGCGACGGCGGCTTGGGAAAGCCGAAGCGCAGCGCATCGAAATGCCGCTCCAGGTTCGGCCCGCCGGCGGGACCGGCATGGACCGGCAGCCCGGCGGGCTTGTCGAGGATCAGCATCAGCCCGTCACGGTACAGGATGCGGTCTTGGATTTGGGCGGGTGTCACGGGCTACTCATCCCCAGGCACGGGAAATCAGGAGGTCGATGGCGGCGATGATACGGTCGCTGTCGTCGGCGAGGGAGCAGACCTTTTCGCCGAGCTGATCGGCGCTAACCGTTACGGTCTGCAATGGATGAAGAACCACCGATCGTCCGTCGATTTCGAAGGACGAGTTCAGTTGGGGATCGATGGGAGGCTCCGCACTCTTGTCGACCATTGGAATGACGACGCGGTTGCGGGACCGATCGAATCTTCTAGATTGAATTACAACCACGTACGGAGTTGTCTGGCGACGGGCACCGATATTCCTATGGACGTCGAACTGGCTCATAAGATGTCATCAGTATACTGGTCGGCGAAGGAACCGTGCTTCTCATCGAATTGGTTCCACGCCTCGATCACGGCATCCAGCTGACGCTCACGATCCGCCTTCGCCACTTCATCGGCCAGCAGCTTCTCGACCCGCTCCGACAGGTCACCCGGAAGGGTCTGCGCGCGTTGCAGGATGTCCTCGTCCAGCGACAAGGTGACGTCCCGCTTCGGCGTGCGCCGGTCATGGACACCGTCCATTGCAAATCCCTCCCCGATCCCGATGCGATGAAGATAGGCACCCTTGGTGCCGTCCGGCAAGCGGGCAGGAAAAAGGGCGCGGTGCCTCTCGCAAGGCGCCGCGCCCCTTCGCGACCTGTCAGCCTGATCAGGCGAGCTTCAACTCCTTGAAGAAGTCGTTGCCCTTGTCGTCGACGATGATGAAGGCCGGGAAGTCCTCCACCTCGATGCGCCAGATGGCTTCCATGCCGAGTTCGGGGTACTCGACGCATTCCACTTTCTTGATGCAGTCCTGGGCCAGACGGGCGGCGGCGCCGCCGATCGAACCGAGATAGAAGCCGCCATGCTGCTTGCAGGCCGCCGTCACCTCGGGGCTGCGGTTGCCCTTGGCCAGCATGACCATGGAGCCGCCCGCCGCCTGGAACTGGTCGACGAAGCTGTCCATGCGGCCCGCCGTCGTCGGCCCGAAGGAGCCGGAGGCGTAGCCTTCCGGCGTCTTGGCCGGGCCGGCGTAATAGATCGGGTGGTTCTTGAAATAGTCCGGCAGCGGCTCGCCGGCGTCCAGGCGGGCGCGCAGCTTGGCGTGGGCCAGATCGCGGGCGACGATCAGCGGGCCGGTCAGCGACAGGCGGGTGCGGATCGGGTATTGGGACAGCGTGGCGCGGATCTGCTCCATCGGCTGGTTCAGGTCGATCTTCACGACCTCGCCCGACAGATGCTCGCCGCCGATCTCCGGCAGATACTGGGCCGGATCGGTCTCCAACTGCTCCAGGAAGATGCCGTCCTTGGTGATCTTGCCCACCGCCTGACGGTCGGCCGAGCAGGACACGCCGATGCCGATCGGCATGGAGGCGCCATGGCGCGGCAGGCGGATGACGCGGACGTCGTGGCAGAAATACTTGCCGCCGAACTGGGCGCCGATGCCCATGTTCTGGGTCAGCTTGTGGACCTCGGCCTCCATCGCCAGATCGCGGAAGGCGTGCGCGTCCTCGCCGCCCTCGGTCGGCAGGTTGTCGAGATAGCGGGCCGAGGCCAGCTTCACCGTCTTCAGGTTCTGCTCCGCCGACAGGCCGCCGATGACGATGGCGAGGTGGTAGGGCGGGCAGGCCGAGGTGCCGAGATAGCGGATCTTGTCTTCCAGGAACTTCAGCAGCCGGTCGGGCGCCAGCACCGACGGCGTGGCCTGATGCAGGAAGGTCTTGTTGGCCGACCCGCCGCCCTTGGCCATGAACAGGAACTTGTAATAGTCCTCGCCCTCGGAATAGATGTCGACCTGAGCCGGCAGGTTGTTCCGGGTGTTCTTCTCCTCATACATGGAGATCGGCGCCAGCTGGCTGTAGCGCAGGTTGCGCTTCAGGTAGGCGTCGCGCGCACCCTCCGACAGGGCGGTCTCGTCGCCGCCCTTGGTCCAGACGCGGCGGCCCTTCTTGCCCATGATAATGGCGGTGCCGGTGTCTTGGCACATCGGCAGGGTGCCGGCGGCGGCAATGTTGGCGTTCTTCAGCAGGTCGAGCGCCACAAAGCGGTCGTTGGCCGACGCCTCCGGATCGTCCAGGATCTTGGCGAGCTGGGCCAGATGGCCCGGACGCAGCAGATGGTTGATGTCGGAGAAGGCAGCCTCTGCCAGCAGGCGCAGACCTTCCGGCTCGACCTTCAGGATCTGCTCGCCGTCGAATTCGACGACCGAGACGTGATCCGAGGTCAGCTTGCGGTAGGTCGTGTCGTCCTTGGCGAGCGGAAACAGACCGCGGGCTGAGGCGATGTCGTCGGGCATTGGGGCGTTCCTTCGTGGCGATCCAATGGCGTCCGCTCGCCTCCGCGGTACGCGCCCGGCCGGGCGCGCGAAGGGGGCAGGCCGCGCTCGGCCCCCCTTATACACCGCTGCGGGGCGGAGACAACCATCGGAGAGAGTAACTGCGCGCGACGGTTTGTCGTTGGCCGAAGATGGGCAAAAGAAAAGGCCGGCACACCGCAATGGTATGACCAGCCTCGTCTTTTCGCCGCTGATGCCGGCTGTTTACGCCGCGGCCTTCACCTGTCCATCGACCGTCGCATGGACATGAACCGCCGGTTCGGCCGGAGCGCCGACCCAGTCGCCATGGGCGGGGATTTCCTCGCCCTTCATCACCAGGGTCAGCGGGCCGAGGCGGGCGAAGTCGCCGACATGGGTGTCGTACAGCACCGTGGCGCCGGCCCCGATGGTGACGCCGGTCCCGACCGAAACCCGGCCGACCTTCATCACGCGATCCTCGTACAGGTGGGTCTGCAGGGCCGACAGCGCGTTGATCGCGCAATAGTCGCCGACGGACACGCAGTCGAACTCGGTGATGTCGGTGGTGTCCATGTAGACGCCCTTGCCGAACTTCGTGCCGAAGATGCGCAGTACCCAGGGCAGCATCGGCGTGCCGCGCAGGTGGTCGAGCAGGACCTTGCCGGCCAGACCCCAGTACAGCACGGCCACTGCCTCCGTCCGCATGGCCCACCAGGACCACATCGGCTTCATGGTGGGGGCATAGCGGCCCATCAGCGCCCATTTCACCAGCGCCACCACCAGCACCATCGCCATGGGAATGGCGACGCTGACCGCCAGGAACTGCCAGGCGAAGGCGCCCCAGCGCTGGTCAAGAATGGCTTTGGCGAAGAACTCCACCGCGAAGGTGCCGAAGGTGATGAACAGCATCGACGGCATCGACAGGCTGAAGGCCTCGAACACGGCGCGGCCGAGACGGCGGGTGCGCGACGGCTCGAAGGTCCAGTTGGCCGACACGTTGTCGAACTTCTGGCGCACCGGCAGCTTGATCGGCGGGCTGCCGAACCACGTGTCGCCGGCCTGCATCTCGGCATTCGCCGGCGGCTTGGACTTGATGCCGATCAGCGTGCCGGTGGGGATGCAGGCTCCCGGCGGGACCACGGCGTCGTTGCCGACGAACACGCGGGCCTCGGTCTTCACCGGCTGCAGATGCATCCAGCCGCGGCGGATGTCCTCGTCGCCCAGCACCACCTCGTCGGCGATGAAGCACTTCTCGCCGATCTCCACCAGATCGTAGCGGCCGGCGAGGTTGGTCGAGATCTCCGCGTCACGGCCGATCTTGGCGCCCATCAGGCGGTACCAGGCCCGCATGTAGACGGTGGCGTAGAGCGAGCTGAGGGTTTCCAGCATCACCTCGGTCGCCAGCGCCACGACCCATTTGCGGACATAGAACCAGCTGTGGACCGAGTAGGAACCGGCTTCGACCTTCGGCAGCACGATCCAGCGCATGGCGGCGATCAGCAGGACGGTGAAGGCCACCAGGAACATGGCGGTCGGCCAGGCGATGGCGGGGACATAGTAGAGGTAGTTGACTTTGAACACCCCGCCCATCCAGGCGTCGAGCCTGTCGAACAGGTAGAAGGCCGGGAAGATCGGGATCAGCGCCACCGGCGGCAGGCCGACCAGGGCAACCAGATAGATCAGCCCCTGGGTGGTGCGCTTGACGATGCCGGCGCGGGGCTCCTGGGGCAGGGCGGCGCTGTCGACGGTGCCGACCTTGCGGGCGGGCGAACCGTCCCAGGATTCATAGGCGCCGGTGCGGGTGCCGGCGGCCAGCGCGGTCAGGTCGGCCAGCTCGGTGCCCTTGCCGATCACGGCATCATGGCCGATGACGCAGGAAGTGCCGATATAGGCGTCTTCACCGATCTCGATGGTGCCGATCACCAGCTCGTTGCCGATCACCTCGGCATTGGCCAGCTTGACCTTGCCGCCGGTGGAGGCGCCGCGGCCGATGCTGACCAGATCGATGGCGCCGGATTCGAACTCGCCGATCATCGCGTCGGCGCCGACCTTGGCGCCGAGGGCGCGCAGGAACAGCCGCATCAACGGCGATCCCTGGAACCACTTCAGGTGGACCAGCGCGACGAAGCGCTGGGCCAGCCACCAGCGGTAATAATAGACGCCCCACAGCGGATAGCGGCCCGGCTTGGTCCGGCCGATGATCAGCCACTTCGCCGCGATGGCGATGGCGACGGTGGCGATGTTGATGACGACATAGACGCCGAACAGCGTGGTGATCTCGCCCAGCAGCCCGGCATCCTCGCCGGACAGCAGCATGTAGCTGACGAACACGCCCAGCCACTGCACCGTCATCAGCGCCAGGATGACCGGCAGCGCCACGGCCTGGGCCAGGCCGCACAGCAGGCGGCGGCCGAGCGGCGGCGGATCGAAGGACAGGTCGGCCGGTCCCGCGCCATGGCCGGCGGGCGCCTTGGCATCCAGCCGTTCGGCTATGGCGCGCAGGGTGCGGGCGCCATAGACGTCCTGCAGGGTCAGGCTGGCCAGCCCGGCGGTTTCGCGCACCGCCGAGACGAAGCGCGCGGCCAGCAGCGAATGGCCGCCCAGATCGAGGAAGAAGTCGGCCTCCAGAGGGATCGACTGGCCGGGGAAGACACGGCGGGCGGCCTCCAGCAATACGGCCTCGGTCGGGCTCCGCGGCTCCTCCTGCTCACCCGAGCCCGCATCCTCGGTCAGCGCCATGGCTTGCAGGGTCTTGCGGTCGGCCTTGCCGGAGGTCAGGCGCGGCAGTTCCGCCACCTGTTCATAATGCGCGGGCACCATGTAGGCCGGCAACTGCGCCCGCAGAGCGTCGCGGAGTACGGTCCTGTCGAGGGCCGCACCCGGCTGCGCGACGAGGAAGGCAACCAGCCGGTCGAGGCCGTTGTCGTTACGCAGCACGACCGTGGCCTGGGCGACGCCGGGCAGGTCGGTCAGCTTGGCCTCGATCTCGCCCAGTTCCAGCCGGAAGCCGCGGATTTTCACCTGATCGTCGATGCGGCCATGGAAACGCAGGTTGCCGTCGGCATCGACGCTGACCGCGTCGCCGGAGCGGTAGAGCAACGGGTCGTGGGCGCCGGTGCGGTACGGGTTGGCGATGAACTTCTCCGCCGTCAGTTCCGGGCGGCCGAGATACCCCTGGGCCACGCCGGGACCACCGATCAGCAACTCGCCCTGAATGCCTGCGGCGACCGGCTGCAGCGCCTCGTCCACCACATAGCAGGTGTAGTTGGGGATCGGGCGGCCGATGGTGACGGGGGTGTCGGGCAGCACCTCGGCCACGGTGGCGACGACGGTCGCCTCGGTCGGGCCATAGCTGTTGAACAGGCGCCGGCCCGGCCGGCACCAGCGCGAGGCGACCGCGGGCGGGCAGGCCTCGCCGCCCAGGATGATGATGCGCAGCGACGGCACGTCCTTCGGCAGCATCGCCAGCAGGGTGGGGACGGTGTCGAGAACGGTGACGCCGGCCTCGTTCAGCACGTCGGCCAGCCGGTCCACCTCGTCCAGCACCTGCCGACTGGCGACCCACAGGGTGGCGCCGGCCAGATAGGGGACGAAGATCTCCTCCAGCGACAGATCGAAGGCCACCGACGCGCCCTGGAAGGCCACGTCGTCGGCGGTGATGCCGTAGACGCTGTTGGCGGCGCGCAGATAGTGGCAGATGTTGCGGTGGCTGATGACGATGCCCTTGGGCTTGCCGGTCGAGCCCGAGGTGTAGATGGAGTAAGCCGGGCTGTCCGGCGTCACCCCGTCAGCGCGCAGGTCGAACGCCCGCTCGTCATCGCTCAGCACGTCGCCGATGCGCAGGACCTGGACGTCCGCGCCGGCCTCGGCCAGCGTCGCCGCCTTCGTCCCTGTCACCAGATCGATCAGGATCGCCGGGGCGGCGCAGTCGGTCAGGCTGACCGCCACGCGCTCGGCGGGAGCGTCGGCGTCGAAGGGCAGATAGGCCGCGCCTGCCTTCAGGATGCCCAGCAGCGCGACATGCAGGTCGAGCGACCGCGCCATCCACAGCCCGACGAAGCAACCGGGGCCGATCCCGCGCGCCCGCAGGCCGCGGGCGACCCGGTTGGCGCGCGCGTCCAGCTCGGCATAGGTGACGCGCCGGCCTTCATAGACGATGGCCGTGCGGTCCGGATGCACCGTGGCGGCCGCCTGCGGAATGTCGGACAGCAACTCGTCGCGGAGAAGGGAGAGATCGATCGGGCCGCTCAAGGTCGGCACCAATGGAGTGGCGTTCCACGGAGCGGAGATCGTCGATTGACCGGCCGGGGAAACGTCGGTCGGGCCGTTGGCCCGCGCAGTCAGCAGAGTCACGCTGTGTCAGCCTTCCAAAAGGAATCAGCGCGGTGGCGCCAAACGGACCCGTTCGTCAAACGGTCCCGGCGGTCGGCTGAATGCGGCGATGGGCCGCTCGCTAGTTGTGGTGCTTTATGGTTAACGAATGCTTGCCATCGGGCTCGGAGGCACCTGTGCCGATGGGAGATGCCAAGTCTTGGGCTGCCCAAGCGCCGCGAAAGCAACATTCGCCCGACCGAAAGAAAGAGAAAGACCCGACGGCACCCGATACATGCGGATACATGAAGCGGCATGTTCGCGCCTTCATGATCCGTTGCGCGGCGGCGGTCAAGCTTATCCTCAAGATGCCGGATCGAAGGGGAGGGCCGTGTGTCGGGCCCACCACATGGCCCCGGATCCGTGACTTTCGCCAAGGCGGGCGCCGTGTGCCGTTCCGGTTGCCGGTGTTCGGCAGCGTTGCAACCAGGGCCAGAATAGACCTCCCGGATGGGTGTGCATCGCCGGACCGGCGCCTGCAACTCGCAGCCCCCGCCCGTGCCCGTGCAGATGTGGTGTCGCCCGCCGTCACGCGCCATTCGGGCCACGCATGGCTGAGGCTCCGGGAATCACGGCTCCGCCTGCGTTTTAATGATGGACATCATAAAAACTCGTATTGATGATGATCGTCATCAATTCAGCCCGGCACTGGCCGGAGCGCAGAATCCGGATGACGGACAGGAGAGAGTCGTGAGCAGTGGAATGAACATCACGGGGGCGGACATGAGCGGGCGTGTCGCCCTGGTCACCGGCGGCACGTCCGGCATCGGCCGTACGACGGCGCTGGCCTTCGCCGGGGCGGGGGCGACGGTGATCGTCACCGGCCGGCGCGAAGCCGAGGGGCTGGAGACGGTGGACCTGATCGGCCGTGCCGGCGGCATCGGCCAGTTCGTGGCCGCCGATGTCGCCGATGCGGCGGAAGTCGCCGCGCTGTTCGAGCGGATTGAGCGCGACCATGGCCGCCTCGACGCCGCCTTCAACAATGCCGGCATCCATCAGGTCGCGCCGCTGACCGAGATGGAGGAAGCCGCCTTCGACCGCGTGCTGACCGTCAACGTAAAAGGCGTCTGGCTCTGCCTGAAGCATGAATTGGCGATCATGCGCAACCAGGACCGTGGCGCCATCGTCAACACCGGGTCGGTGCTGGGTCAGATCGGCATGGCCGGGAATGCCGCCTATTCCGCCAGCAAGGCGGCGGTGGAGGGGCTGACCCGCACCGCCGCCATCGAGGTCGCGGCCTTCGGCGTGCGCGTCAACGCCGTTTGTCCGGCGATCATCCAGACGCCGATGACCCAGGCTTCGTTCGGCGGTGCCGACCGGGTGGAGGCGGTGATGGGCCCCCGCCATCCCATCGGCCGCGTCGGTCGCCCGGAAGAGGTGGCGGCAGCCGTGCTCTGGCTCTGCTCCGACGCCGCCGGCTTCGTCACCGGCCAGTCGATCAACATCGATGGCGGCGTGACCGCGCAATAACAAGGCCGGTTACTGGAGTTACGAGCCGATGCTGTCCACACCCCTTGCCGCCACTTTGGCCCGTCGTGACATCCATTATGGATGGGTCGTCGTCGCCGTCACCTTCCTGTCCATGCTGGTGTCCGCCGGGGCGGTGGGCGCTCCCGGCGTGCTTTTGCTGCCCCTGCAGCGGGAATTCGGCTGGGACACCGCCGACATCTCCTTGGCCATGGCGATCCGCCTGCTGCTGTTCGGACTGATGGGGCCGTTCGCCGCCGCGATGATCAACCGCTTCGGCGTCCGCCGCATGGTGCTGTCCTCCCTGACGCTGGTCGGCTGCGGGCTGCTCGCCTCGCTGGCGATGCGGGAGGTCTGGCAGCTGATCCTGCTGTGGGGCTTCGTCGTCGGCTTCGGCACCGGCCTGACCGCCATGGTGCTGGGCGCCACCATCGCCACCCGCTGGTTTGTCGCCCGCCGCGGGCTGGTGATCGGTCTGTTGACCGCCAGCTCCGCCACCGGGCAGCTGGTTTTCATGCCGCTGCTGTCGATGCTGACCGAGGCTTATGGCTGGCGAAGCGCCATTGCCCTGCTGTGCGGCCTGATCGCAGTGGCGGCCCTGGCGATGCTGGCCCTGATGCGCGACCGTCCGGCAGACCTCGGCCTGTCCGCCTTCGGCGAGGTCGGGGGCGCGCCGCCAGCCGCCCCGGCCGGCGCCATCCTGCCGGCGGCCCTGGGGGCGTTGCGCGAGGCCGCGGTGACGCGGACCTTCTGGGTGCTGTTCGCCACCTTCTTCATCTGCGGCGCCAGCACCAACGGCCTGATCCAGACCCACCTGATCCCCCTCTGCGTCGATTTCAGCGTGCCGGAGGTGCAGGCGGCCGGTCTGCTGGCGGTGATGGGGGTCTTCGACTTCATCGGCACGGTGGGGTCCGGCTGGCTGTCCGACCGCTACGACAACCGTTGGCTCCTGGTCTGGTATTACGGCCTGCGCGGCCTGTCGCTGCTCTATCTGCCTTATTCGGACTTTACCCTCTACGGCCTGTCGCTCTTCGCCGTCTTCTACGGCCTGGACTGGATCGCCACCGTTCCTCCGACCGTGCGGCTGACGGCGGAGCGCTTCGGCCGGGAGCGAGCCAACCTCGTCTTCGGCTGGGTTTTCGCCGGCCACCAGCTGGGCGCCGCTGTCGCGGCCTTCGGCGCCGGTTTGTCGCGAACAGCTCTTCAAAGCTATCTGCCGGCTTTCGCCACCGCCGGCGCTCTGTGCCTGCTCGCGGCTTTGCTGGTGCCGATGATCGGCAGCCGAGCCAAGCCGGCAACGGCCAAAGCATGATGCCCTACTCCCCCAGATGCTCCAGCGGCAGGGCGGTGCGGTAGCGCACCTGCTTCAAGGCGAAGCTGGAGCGGATGTTGGCGACGCCGGGAATGCGGGTCAGATGTTCCTTCAGGAACCGCTCGTAGCTGGCAAGGTCCGGCACCACCACCCGCAACAGGTAATCGGCGTCGCCGGTCATCAGATAGCATTCCAGCACCTCCGGCCGCGCCATCACCGCCGCCTCGAACCCGTCGAGCCGCGCCTCCACCTGCCGCTCCAGGCTGACATTGACGAAGATGTTGACCGGCAGGTCGACGGAGGCCGGATCTACCAGCGCGACGTAGCGAGCGATCACCCCGGCCTCCTCCAGCGCCTTGACCCGGCGCAGGCAAGGGGAGGGCGACAGTCCGACCCGTTCGGCCAGTTCGTTGTTTGGGAGCCGGCCGTCCTGCTGGAGGGCGGACAGGATCTTGCGGTCGATGCGGTCGAGGGGCTGCTTTGGCATGGAATGCCGTTTCCACTGTTATCCTGGCATCCGATGCTAAAGCGCAACCGCGGCCGGCGCCACTTCGCAAGCATCTGCCGGGTCACAAATGATAGGCTCTTCCAACCATAAACACCCGTTCGGGAGCAGACCCATGACCGCGATCCAGCCGTCCTCCGCCGATCTCGCCTGCCTGGCCGAGCTGGAGCGCAAGGTACTCTGGCTCGCGTCCTGGACCATCCACAACGCGAACCATGTCCGCCCCAACCTGGACGGGATGAAGATCGGCGGCCATCAGGCCTCCAGCGCCTCGATGTCCACCATCCTGACGGCGCTCTACTTCTCGGCTCTGCGGCCGGAGGACCGGGTGGCGGTGAAGCCCCATGCCAGCCCGATCTTCCACGCCATCCAGTATCTGCTGGGCAACCAGACGCGGGAGAAGCTGGAGAATTTCCGCGGCTACAAGGGTGCCCAGTCCTACCCGTCCCGCACCAAGGACGTGGACGACGTCGATTTCTCCACAGGCTCGGTTGGGCTGGGGGTGGCGCAGACCCTCTTCGCCTCGCTGGTCCAGGATTACCTGAAGGCCAAGGGCTGGGCCGCCGACCTGCCGGAAGGCCGCATGGTCTCGCTGGTCGGCGATGCCGAAATGGACGAGGGCAACATCTTCGAAGCCCTGCAGGAGGGCTGGAAGCATGGCGTGCGCAACACTTGGTGGATCGTCGACTACAACCGCCAGAGCCTGGACGCGGTGATCCGCGAAGGGCTGTGGGAGCGGCTGGAGAACATCTTCCGCGCCTTCGGCTGGGACGTGGTGATCCTGAAATACGGCACCCTGATGCAGGAGGCGTTCAAGGAGCCGGGCGGCGAACGCCTGCGCCAGTGGATCGACACCTGCCCCAACCAGCTCTATTCGGCCCTGACCTACCAGGGGGGAGCCGCGTGGCGCCGCCGCCTGATGGACGAGTTGGGCGACCAGGGCGACGTCACCCGCCTGATCGAGCGCCGCAGCGACGAGGAACTGGCCCGGCTGATGGGCAATCTCGGCGGCCATGACCTGCCCTCGCTGCTGGAGGCCTTCGCCCAGGCCCGCACCCACGACCGGCCGGTCTGCTTCATCGCCTACACAGTCAAAGGCTTCGGCCTGCCGCTGGCCGGCCACAAGGACAATCATTCCGGCTTGCTGACGCGCGAGCAGATGGACGGCTTCCGCGCCGCCAACAAGGTCCGTCCCGGCCATGAGTGGGACCGTTTCGAAGGCCTTTCCCTGTCGGAAGCCGCCCTGGAGGAGTTCCTGCGCCGCGTTCCCTTCGCGCAGAAGGGCCGCCGCCGTTTCGAGGCTCCGGCGGTGACCGTGCCCGCCACGCTGGCGGTGCCGACGCAAAAGAGCCTGTCGACCCAGGCCGCCTTCGGCCTGATCCTGAACGAGATCGGACGGGAGCGCTCGCCGCTGGCCGAACGCATCGTCACCACCGCGCCCGACGTCACCGTCTCGACCAATCTCGGTGCCTGGGTGAACCGCCGTGGCCTGTTCGCCAAAAGCGAGATGGCTGACCTGTTCAAGAAGGAGCGCATCCCCTCCACCTACAGCTGGGAATTCTCGCCGAAGGGCCAGCATCTGGAACTGGGCATTGCCGAGTCCAACCTGTTCATCCTGTTGTCGGCGTTGGGCCTGTCGCACAGCCTGTTCGGGGAACGTCTGCTGCCGATCGGCACCGTCTACGATCCCTTCATCATGCGCGGAGCAGACCAGCTCAACTATGCCTGCTATCAGGATGCCCGCTTCATGCTGGTGGCGACGCCGTCCGGCATCACGCTGGCGCCGGAGGGCGGGGCGCACCAGTCCATCGCCACGCCTCTGGTTGGCATGGCTCAGGACGGGCTTGCCTATTTCGAACCTGCCTTTGCCGACGAACTGGCCGTGGTGATGCGCTGGGCCTTCGACTACATGCAGCGGGACGGGGAGGGCAGCCCCAGCGAGCGCAACTGGCTGCGCGACGAGACCGGCGGCTCGGTCTATCTGCGCCTGTCCTCCCGCGCGCTGGAGCAGCCGACCCGGACGATGGACGAGGATCTCGCCCATGACATCGTCGACGGCGCCTATTGGCTGCGCAGGCCGGGACCGAACGCCCAGGTGGTGATCGCCTACACCGGCGCCGTGGCGCCGGAGGCCATTGCCGCCATCGGCATGCTGGGGGAGGACCGGCGCGATGTCGGCCTGCTGGCGGTGACGTCCGCCGACCGGCTGTCCGCTGGCTGGAGCGCTGCCCAGCGGGCGCGCGAACGCGGCCTCACCCATGCCCGCGGCCATATCGAGAGACTGTTGGAGGGGGTGCCGCCCCATTGCGCCCTGGTCACGGTGGTGGACGGCCATCCGACGACGCTGGGCTGGCTCGGGTCCGTCGCCGGCCATCGCACGCGGGCGCTGGGGGTGGAGCATTTCGGCCAGACCGGCACCATTGCCGACCTCTACCGCCATTACGGCATCGACGCCCAAGGCATCGTCGCGGCGGCCGAGGCGGCATCCCCCGGCCGGCCGGTCCGTCATCTGCGGGCGATCGGATGAACCTGCGAGGACGGTGTCCCGCAGCCGTCCGGTCAAAAAATCGTCATGGGGGACGGAAAAAGCGCTTGCGTGGTTTGGGGAAGGGCGCCTATAACCCGCTCCACCGACGGCGGGGCGCTGATTGAGGCGCGGCGCTGGCGGCAG
>NZ_LGQU01000060.1:0-40734 GCF_003115935.1 Azospirillum sp. TSH20 | reverse complement strand
GCTCTCGCACAAAGCTATGCTTTGTGCTGACGCGGCAGGCGGACCGTAGGTCCGCTGAGAGCGGGGGAGGTTAGGTGGGGGTCTAACGATGCCGCAATCCGCGTTCATCTGCTGGGCATGCCATCTATCACGTCATCACTCATCATACAAGTCCGCAACCGCCAACCCGCCCATATGCGCCAATATCGTGCTGCCGCCCTGGTTTGCTTGTCTATTGTCGTATAGGTTTTGTGGGTGTTAACTTTCCGGGTGGCGTGGTGACGGGCGTTCGGCCCGGAGCCTCAGGTTGGGTGAGGATGGTGATGACAGCGCGCAGGCGCCGGGATCCGCTGGCGAAGCAACTGGTGGATGCCCTGGCCGAACGGATTTCCAGCGGACAGTTCAAGAGCGGCGACCGGCTGCCGAGCGAACAGGATCTGATCGACGAATTCGGCGTCAGCCGCACCGTGGTGCGCGAGGCGATCGCAAATCTGAAGGCGGTCGGCATGGTCTCCACCCGGCAGGGGCTGGGCGCCTTCGTCCTGCGCGACGCCGCGATCCTGCCCTTCCGCATCGAGGAATCGTCACTGGAGGCGGTGAACGAGGCGATTTCGGTGCTGGAGGTCCGCATCAGCCTGGAATCGGAAGCTGCCTATCTGGCCGCCATCCGCCGTGACGACAGCCAACTGGCCCGCATGCGCGAGGCGCTGGACACCATGACGGCGGCGGTGGAGGCGGGCGAGGATGCCATCGACGCCGATCTGGCCTTTCACAGCGCGATCGCCGCGGCGACCGGAAACAAGCATTTCCTGGCCCTGTTCTCCTATCTCGGTTCGCTGCTGATCCCGCGCGCCCGCGTGCGCTACGGCCATCTGGAAGGCGATTCGCGCCGGCAATATCTGCGGCGGATCAACGACGAGCACCAGACCATCTATTCCGCCATCGAACGCCAGGATCCGGAAGGCGCCCGCGCCGCCATCCGCCTGCATCTGAACGGCAGCCGCGACCGGCTGCGCGCCGGCGGCGATTTCAAGACGGCCGCCGCGGCGGGCTGAACGCCGGGCCAAGTTCGGTCCCCGACACAGCAGAAAAGCTGTCGCCTGTTGCGCCCGCTCCGGGGCCGGAGAGGGCGTTTACCGCCTGCCGATTGGTGGGAAGGCTGATTGCCTTGGCGCGCATCAAACCACTTGTATGATGACTGATATGATGGTAGTCGTCCTGTCATCGGACGCCGCCGGTGTCGAACGGATCGCCGCAACACCGGCCCGCGGCTTCGTCTCCGCGGACAGTCACCACCGTTTTTCCAAGGATGCCCCCGATGGAACCGCAAGCCCTGAAGGCCGTCGTCAGCGAAGGTCTTCTGTCGTTCCCGCTGACCGATTTCACCGCCGACGGCACCTTCGAGCCGGGCGGCTATGCCCGCCGCCTGGAATGGCTGAAGCCCTATGGCGCGTCCGCCCTGTTCGCCGCCGGCGGCACCGGGGAGCTGTTCTCCCTGACCCCGGACGAGCACAAGAGCATCGTGTCGCTGGCCGTCGAGGTCTGCGGCAAGGATGTGCCGATCATCGCCGGCGTCGGCTACTCCACCCGCATCGCGATCGAGATGGCGCAGGCCGCCGAGAAGTCCGGCGCCGCCGGCATCCTGGTGCTGCCGCATTATCTGACCGAAGCCGACCAGGAGGGCGTCGCCGCCCATGTCGAGGCGATCTGCAAGTCGGTCGGCATCGGCGTCATCATCTACAACCGCGCCACCTGCAAGCTGGGCGCCGACCGGCTGGCCCGGCTGGCGGAGCGCTGCCCCAACCTGATCGGCTTCAAGGACGGGTTGGGCGACATCGAGATGATGACGACCATCCGCCGCAAGATGGGCGACCGCTTCAGCTATCTGGGCGGCCTGCCGACCGCCGAGGTCTATGCCGCCGCCTACCGCGCCATCGGCGTGCCGGTCTATTCGTCGGCCGTCTTCAACTTCATCCCGCGCACGGCGATGGAGTTCTACCGCGCGGTCGCGTCGGGCGATACCGCCACCACCGACCGGCTGCTCGACCAGTTCTTCCTGCCCTATCTGGCGATCCGCAACCGCAAGGCCGGTTATGCCGTCAGCATCGTCAAGGCGGGCGCCGCCATCGTCGGCCGACCCGCCGGCCCGGTGCGCGCGCCGCTGACCGACTGTACGCCGGCCGAGGTCGAGGAACTGCGCGCCCTGATCGAGGCGCTGGGTCCCCAGTAACTCCAATAAGCCACGGCAACACGCCATCGCCGGTCGGGCAGGCGCCGGGCTTCAGTCCCCGACGCCGGACACAAGGTGCAGCCAATGACGCCGGATCCGTCGAACGGGTCCGGGAACGGACTGCCGCGCCTGCCCGCCCTCATGCCTTGAGGGAGGAAATTCCATGACATTCGAGAGCACCGCCGAGAACACCGCCGCCAACGGCGCGGCCGAACGGTCCGCCTTTTCCGCCGCAGCGGCCACGGCCAAGCGGACCAACGTCCGCTACCTCATCCTCGCGATGCTGTTCCTGGTCACGGTCGTCAATTACGCCGACCGCGCCACCCTGTCGATCACCGGCCCGGTGATCTCCAAGGAGCTGGGAATCAGCGCGACGGAAATGGGCTTCATCTTCTCCGCCTTCGGCTGGGCCTATGTGCTGGGCCAGCTGCCGGGCGGCTGGCTGCTCGACCGCTTCGGGTCGAAGATCGTCTATGGCTTGAGCATCTTCACCTGGTCGGTCTTCACCCTGATGCAGGGCACCATCGGCTTCCTGGCCGGCGGGGCCGCGGTCATGATGCTGTTCGCCCTGCGCTTCGCCGTCGGCTTCGCCGAGGCGCCGTCCTTCCCCGGCAACAGCCGCGTGGTGGCGGCATGGTTCCCGGGCAACGAGCGCGCCACCGCGTCGGCCGTCTTCAACTCCGCCCAGTATTTCGCGACGGTCATCTTCGCGCCGCTGATGGGCTGGCTGACCCATTCCTTCGGCTGGCACTGGGTGTTCGGCGTCATGGGCGGCCTCGGCATCGTCATGGCCGGCGTGTGGATGAAGACCGTCTATGCTCCCAAGGACCATCCCCGCATCAATCAGGCCGAGCTGGATTACATCGCCGCCGGCGGCGGTCTGGTCAACATGGATGACGGCAAGAAGACGGCGGTGGCCGAGAGCGGCGCGAAATGGGATTACATCCGCCAGCTCTTCGCCAGCCGCATGATGGTCGGCATCTTCCTCGGCCAGTTCTGCATCAACGCGATCACCTATTTCTTCATCACCTGGTTCCCGGTCTATCTGGTCCAGGCTCGCGGCATGTCGATCCTGAACGCCGGCTTCATCGCCTCCATCCCGGCGATCTGCGGCTTCGCCGGCGGCATCCTGGGCGGCGTGATGTCGGATGCCATGCTGCGCCGGGGCTATTCCCTGACCGCGGCCCGCAAGACGCCGATCGTGCTGGGCATGCTGATGTCGATGGCCATGATCGCCTGCAACTACACCGACCTGCAGTGGATCATCGTATCGCTGATGGCGCTGGCCTTCTTCGGCAAGGGCATCGGGGCGCTGGGCTGGGCGGTCATGTCGGACTGCGCGCCGAAGGAGATCACCGGTCTCAGCGGCGGTGTGTTCAACATGTGCGGCAACATCTCGTCGATCACCACGCCGATCATCATCGGCTACATCATCCAGACCACCGGCTCCTTCAACGGCGCGCTGGTCTTCGTCGGCGCCAACGCCCTGATCGCGGCGGTCAGCTATCTTGTCATCGTCGGCGAGATCAAGCGGATGGAACTGAGGACGTAACGGCCGGCGGGGCGGGGTTCCCGCCCCCGATCCGGTCCGTGTCGAACGGTTTGGCAGAGGTCATCCCATGTATATCGGCGAACAGCTCATCAACCCCACCGACAAGCGCCTGCGCCTGTCCGCCCAGCTCGGCGCCAGGGGCATCGTCATCGACAGCCGGCCGAACGCGCCGGTGATGGCCGACGGTGATGTCGAGGCCGGCCTGTGGGACGGCCGCAAGGTCGCCGCCCAGCGCAAGTGGGTGGAGGGCCATGGCCTGACGCTGGACTGTCTGGCGCTGGACGTCGGCTCCATCCTGCTCGACAGCCTGCGGGCGCCGGAGAAGGCGGCGGCGACGGCGGAGCGGCTGCGCCACAACATCCGCGCCGCGGCGGACGGCGGTGTCGATACGGTGAAATACACGGTCGCCATGGTCGGCATCACCCGCACCGGCGTGGTCGACGGCCGGGGCGGCATGAAGTGCAGCACCTTCCGCGCCGACGAGTACAAGGCGGAGAACGACGCCCGCTTCTCCTACTGGGGCACCGTGCTGCCGGAGGACGAGACGGGGACCAAGCCGTCGCCTTTGGAGACACGCGGTGCGCCGGAGACCTGCGGGCAGGTGATGGCGAGCGAGGCCGGCGGCGTCAGCGAGGCCGACGGCTGGCGCGCCATCGAATATCTGGTGGAGGCGATCCTGCCGACCGCCGAGAAGGCCGGCGTCAAGCTGGCCTGCCACCCGCACGACCCGGCCTATCCGCCGGGCGGACTGAACGGCGTGCACCATGTGCTGGGGTCGCTGGACGGCCTGCGGCGCTTCATCAATCTGGCGCCGGAAAGCAAGTCGCTCGGCTTCAATTTCTGCCAGGGCACCATCGCCGAGATGTCGCGCAACCCGACCGAGACGGTGCTGGAGGCGATCCGCGAGTTCGGGCCGCAGAACCGCATCTTCATGGTCCATTTCCGCAACATCAAGGGCGGTTACCTCGACTTCCGCGAGGCGATGCCGGATGAGGGGTCGGTCGACATGGCGGCCTGCATCCGCGCCTATCGCGAGGTCGGATACAAGGGCATCCTCTGCCCCGACCATGTGCCCTTCTCCGAGGTCGATCCCGATCGCGAGCGCTTCTTCGCCTTCGCGCTCGGCTATACCCAGGCGCTGCTGCAGGCCGCCTGATCCGCTCTTTCCCGCATTTCCCGCTTTCGAGACCCCGCACCATGGCCACTCAGATGTCCTCGCCCAAAGTCACCGAAATGCTGGTCGTGCCGGTCGCCGGCCAGGACAGCATGCTGCTGAACCTGTCGGGCGCCCATGCGCCCTACTTCACCCGCAACGTGGTGATCCTGAAGGACAGCGCCGGCCACACCGGCGTCGGCGAGGTGCCGGGCGGCGAGAAGATCCGCCAGACGCTGGAGGATGCCCGCGCCCTGGTGGTCGGCCAGCCGGTCGGCGCCTGGAACGCCATCCTGAACAGCGTGCGCCGCGGCTTCGCCGACCGCGATTCCGGCGGGCGCGGGCTGCAGACCTTCGACCTGCGCATCACCATCCATGCGGTGACGGCGCTGGAGGCGGCGCTGCTCGACCTGCTGGGCCAGTTCCTGGAGGTGCCGGTCGCCGCATTGCTGGGCGAGGGACAGCAGCGCGACGCGGTGGAGATGCTGGGCTACTTGTTTTACGTCGGCGACCGCAAGAAGACCGACCTGCCGTACCGGGCGGAGCCGGACGCCAAGGACGACTGGTTCCGCCTGCGCAACGAGGTGGCGTTGACCCCCGACGCGGTGGTGCGGCTGGCCGAGGCCGCCCATGACCGCTACGGCTTCAACGACTTCAAGCTGAAGGGCGGCGTGCTGCGCGGCGAGGAGGAGATCGAGGCGGTGACGGCGCTGGCGAAGCGCTTCCCGCAGGCCCGCGTCACGCTCGACCCGAATGGCGCGTGGTCGCTGGAGGAGGCGATCCGCCTGTGCAAGGGGAAGGGCGACGTGCTGGCCTATGCCGAGGATCCCTGCGGCGCCGAGCAGGGCTATTCCGGCCGCGAGGTGATGGCGGAGTTCCGCCGCGCCACCGGCCTGCCGACCGCCACCAACATGATCGCCACCGACTGGCGCCAGATGGGCCATGCGATCCAGCTGCAGTCGGTCGACATCCCGCTGGCCGACCCGCATTTCTGGACCATGCAAGGGTCCGTCCGCGTCGCCCAGATGTGCCATGAGTGGGGGCTGACCTGGGGGTCGCACTCCAACAACCATTTCGACATTTCGCTGGCGATGTTCACCCATGTCGCCGCCGCCGCGCCGGGCCGGATCACCGCCATCGACACCCACTGGATCTGGCAGGACGGCCAGCGCCTGACCAAGGAGCCGTTCCGCATCGAGGGCGGCCTGGTCGCCGTGCCGCAGAAGCCCGGCCTGGGCGTCGAGATCGACATGGACGAGCTGGCGAAGGCGCATGACCTCTACAAGCGCCATGGGCTGGGGGCGCGCGACGACGCCACGGCGATGCAGTATCTGATCGCCGGCTGGACGTTCGACAACAAGCGGCCGTGTCTGGTGCGGTGAGGGCTGATCCTCCCTCTCCCGTCCCGGGAGAGGGAAGGGGCCCACGAAGTGGGAAGGGTGAGGGGCAGTGCAAGGAGCCATGCGGTTCGGGTTCCTTGGATCACCCCTCACCCTCCCGCCTTCGGCGGGTCCCTCCCTCTCCCGGGGCGGGAGAGGGCGTTTAGCCCGCGAACTCCAACTCATCCCGACACACTCAGGGCAAGCCATGACCCAGAAGCCTCTCTATATCCTGGTCCATCCCGAGGACAACGTCGCCATCGTGGTGAATTCCGGCGGGCTGCCGCCGGGGACGGAGTTCGAGTGCGGGCTGGTCCTGACCGACTTCGTGCCGCAGGGCCATAAGGTGGCGCTCGCCGATCTGGATGAGGGGGCGTCGATCGTCCGCTACGGGCAGGTGATCGGCACCGCCGCCCGGCCGATCCGCCGCGGCGCCTGGATCGAGGAATCGCTGGTCCGCCTGCCGGATGCGCCGGAGCTGGACACACTGCCGCTGGCGACCGCCGTGCCGCCCGACGCCCCGGCGCTGGACGGCTATAGCTTCCAGGGCTACCGCAATCCCGACGGGACGGTCGGCACCAAGAATGTGCTGGGCATCAGCATCAGCGTGCAGTGCGTGGCCGGGGTGATGGATTTCGCCATCGACCGCATCAAGAAGGAGCTGCTGCCCAAATACCCCAACGTCGATGATGTGGTGGCGCTGAACCACACCTACGGCTGCGGCGTGGCGATCAACGCGCCGGGGGCGGTGGTGCCGATCCGCACGCTGCAGAACCTCGCCCGCAACCCCAACCTGGGCGGGGCGGTGATGGTGGTCGGGCTGGGCTGCGAGAAGCTCCAGCCGGAACGGCTGCTGCCGGCCGGGGTGGAGCCGAGCATCGTCACCCTGCAGGACGAACGCCACCAGGGCTTCGGCGACATGGTCGCGTCCATCCTGGAGATGGCCGACCGCCGGCTGGCGCAACTGAACGAGCGGCGGCGGGAGACCTGCCCAGCGTCCGATCTCGTCGTCGGGCTGCAATGCGGCGGCAGCGACGCCTTTTCCGGGGTGACCGCAAACCCGGCGGTGGGCTATGCCGCCGACCTGCTGGTGCGGGCCGGGGCGACGGTGATGTTCTCCGAAGTGACGGAGGTGCGCGACGCCATCCATCTGCTGACCCCGCGCGCCATCGACGAGGAGACCGGCCGCGCGCTGATCCGCGAGATGCGCTGGTACGACGATTACCTCCAGGTCGGGTCGGCCGACCGCAGCGCCAACCCGACCCCCGGCAACAAGAAGGGCGGCCTCGCCAACGTGGTGGAGAAGGCGCTGGGCTCCATCGCCAAGTCGGGCACCAGCCCGATCGTCGGCGTGCTGTCGCCGGGCGAGCGGGCGACGCGCAAGGGGCTGCTCTATGCCGCCACGCCGGCCAGCGACTTCATCTGCGGCACGCTGCAACTGGCGTCGGGCTGCAACATCGAGGTCTTCACCACCGGCCGCGGCACGCCCTATGGCCTCGCCATGGCGCCGGTCATCAAGGTGGCGACGCGGACGGAGCTGGCCTCGCGCTGGCACGACCTGATCGACGTCGACGCCGGCCGCATCGCCACCGGCGAGGCCACCATCGAGGATGTGGGCTGGGAGCTGTTCCGCCTGATCCTGGAGGTGGCGAGCGGCAGCAAGCAGACCTGGGCCGACCACTGGGGCCTGCGCAACGCGCTGACCCTGTTCAACCCGGCGCCAGTGACCTGATCGGGGGCTGGATCTCATGCCCCCTGCCGCGGAGATGATCGGAGCAACCGGCGCCCGCGGCGGGTGGACAACCACATAAGGGAGGAAATCATGGGACGCCGTTACGGCATCGCCCTGGCGATGCTGCTGTCTTCCGCTGCCTTCATCGCAGCCGTGCCGGCGCAAGCCGACAGCTTCGCGTATGTGTCGAATGCCGCCAGCAACGACATCAGCGTCTTTCGCCTGAACGGCGAGACCGGCGCCATGACCCCGATGGGGACGGTGCCCTTCGTCGGGGTCGACAAGCCCGGTTCCTCCACCCCCCTGGCGGTCAGCCCGGACCGGCGCTTCCTTTATGCCGGCGTGCGGTCGCAGCCCTATCAGGTGCAGGTCTTCGCCATCGATGCGGCGACCGGGATGCTGAGCCATCTCGGCAGCGGTCCGCTGGCCGACAGCATGGCGAACGTCGTCACCGACCGCAGCGGCAAGTATCTGCTGAGCGCATCCTATGGCGGCGACAAGGTGGCGGTGAATCCGATTGGGCCGGACGGCAAGGTGGGGGCGCCGCAGCAGGTGGTCGCGACCGGCAAGAACGCCCATTCGATCCAGCCGTCGCCCGACAACCGCTTCGCCTTCGCCACCAACCTGGGGTCCGACCGGCTGGTGCAGTTCCGCCTCGACGCGGCCACCGGAACGTTGAGCGAGAACGACCCGCCGTCGGTGGCGCTGCCGGCGAAGTCTGGGCCGCGCCACATCACCTTCCATCCCGACGCCCGCCATCTCTATCTGGTGGACGAGCTGGATGCCGCCGTCGCGGTGTTCGCGTACGATCCCAAGACCGGCACGCTGACGGAAAAACAGCGCCTGCCGTCCCTGCCGGCCGATTTCAAGGGTGAGCCCTGGGCTGCCGACATCCATGCGACGCCGGACGGCCGCTTCCTCTACATCTCCGAACGGCAGACCAGCACGATCCGCTCCTTCCGGATCGACCCGGAAAGCGGCCTGCTGACCCCGCTCGGCAGCGTGGCGACCGAAGAGCAGCCGCGCGGCTTCAACATCGACCCGACCGGCCGTTTCCTGGCGGCGGTGGGCGAGAAGTCCGACGGCATGACGGTCTACCACATCGACGGCGGCAGCGGCGCGCTGACCACGCTGGCCCGCTATCCGACCGGCAAGCAGCCGAACTGGGTGGAGTTCGTCACCGTGAAGTGAGGCGGCGCAGCCGCCTCGGTGAGGGGCCGGTCAGCCGGTCCGCACCTGGGTCAGGAAGCGGGTGACCTCGTCGCGTAGGCTGTCGGTCTGCACGGACAGCTGCCGGACATTCTCCAGCACCTCGTAGGCGACCTTGCCGCTGCGTCCGGCGGCACTGTTCACGCCGCCGATGCTGGAGGAAACCTCGTGGCTTCCCTGGGCGGCCTGCTGGATGTTGCGGCTGATCTCGCGGGTCGCCGCCCCCTGCTGTTCGACCGCCGACGCGATAGAGGTGGCGACGTCGTTGACCCGGCCGATGACCTGCGCCACGCCCTTGATCTCCTGAACCGCCCGGCCGGTCTCGGTCTGGATGCCGGCGACCTGGGCAGCGATTTCCTCGGTGGCCCTGGCGGTCTGGGTGGCGAGCGCCTTGACCTCCTGCGCCACCACGGCGAAGCCCTTGCCGGCCTCTCCGGCGCGGGCGGCCTCGATGGTGGCGTTCAGGGCCAGCAGGTTGGTCTGGCTGGCGATCGAGTTGATGAGTTCGACGACCGCGCCGATCCGCTCCACCGCGCCGGCCAGCCCCTCGACCTTGCCATTGGCGCGCTCAGCGCTTTCGACCGCTTCGCGGGCGATTTCGGCCGACTCGCCGACCTGCCGGCTGATCTCGTTGATCGAACTGGTCAGTTCCTCCGTCGCCGCGGCGACGGTCTGGACATTGGCCGAGGTCTGCTCGGTTGCCGTGGCGACGGCGCCGGCCAGCGTGCCGGTCTCGTCGGCGGCGCGCGTCATGTCCTGGGCGCGCCGTTCGATGCCGTCCGCCTCGCTGGCCACGTCGTGGATCAGGTTGCCGACGGTCTGCTCGAAATGGCTGGCGAGCGCCGTCATCGCCTCCCGCTTCTCGGCCGCGGCCCGCTCCGCCTGTTCGGCCTGGCTCGCCTCCAGGTTGGCCTTGGCGAGCGCATGCTCCTTGAACACCTGAAGCGCCTGCGCCATCCCGCCGATCTCGTTGCGGCGGGCCGCTTCCGGGAAGGTGACGGCGAGGTCGCCGGCGGCGAGCGCGGTCATCTTGTCCCGCAACCGGTGCAGCGAGCGCACGATGTCGCGGTTGACCAGGAACCCGATCAGCACCAGCGCGACGATCAGCGCGGCGGTGGCGGTGCCCGTCCGGCGGAGGAAGTCGTAATAGGCGGCGTCGATGTCGTCGGTATAGACGCCGGAGCCGACGATCAGCCCCAGCGGCTGGTAACGCTTCACATAATTGGTCTTCAGCAGCGGGACGTCCGACCCCAGCTTAGGCCAGACATAATGGATGATGGCGTTGTCCTGTTTGCGGAGCGTTTCGACGATCTCGCGGACGAAAAACTTGCCGACCTTGTCCTGCAGCCCGATGCGGTCGGTGCCGACCGCCTTGTGGTTGGAGGGGTTGGCGACGGCGATGCCGTTGAGATCGTAGGCGAAGAGATAGTCGGCGCCGTCATGGTAGGACATCGCATGCACCGCGTTGCGGAAGCGCGCCAATGCCTCCTCGCGGGGCAGGATTCCGGCCTCGACTTCGGCATTCAGTCCCTTGGCCATGCCGACCGCCAGTTCCACCGCGGAGCGGATGGTGTCGATGCGGTCGTCGACCATGCGCTGGTGGGTGAAGCTGCTGCTGATGGCGATCACGACGGCCGGGGCCAGAATGGACAAGGCGACCAGGGCGGTCAGCTTTGCTCGGATCGTCAGATTTTCCAGGATTTTCATGGGGACCTTCGTGTCGCGCGCATCAGGGGGCGGCAACTGATATACTACGAACAGAGGGGGCAGCTGAAATCGGATTGGCTGATTTCAGTAATAAAATAACACTATCGAGTTAAAAAATTCTTCCGCCCTGATTACGGCTTCGTGGCGGCACTCTCCATGCTGGAGAAGTGGGCCAGCGTCGGGCCGGCGACCTCGCGCAGCAGCAGGGCGAAGCGTTCCGCCGCCGGCGACAGCGACCGGCCGGCCTTGCGGATGAAGCCGATCCGTCGCACCAGACCGGCGGCGCGGATCGGTTCGACGACGATGCCGTCGCAGGAGGCGGCGTCGACAGCGGATTCCGGCAGCACCGAGACGCCCAGCCCGGCCCGCACCATCCCGACCGCCGTCGACATGTAGTTCGCCTCGCAGGACAGGCTGATTTCCAGGCCTTCCCTTTCCAGCGCGCGTTCGACCAGAGACCGCACGCTGGTGCCGCGCGCCGTCAGGATCAGCGGATAGGCGACGATGTCCTTCAGCAGCAGCGGACGCCGTCCGTTCAGCGGATGGTCGGCGGGGAAGAAGGCGCACATCCGGTCGCAGAGGAAATCGATCACCTCGACGTCGCGATCCGGGCCGACCCGGCTGCCGATCCCGAAATCGACCTCCTCCGCCTTGACCAGCTGGATGATCCGCTCGGCGACGACGTCGCTGACCTTCACGTCGATGTTCGGGTGATTGGCGGCGAAGCGGCGGATGGCGATCGGCAGCAGGCCGGCGGCCACCGACGGCAGGGTGGCGACCGACACCGACCCGCGCCGCAGCCCGGCCAGATCGTGGCTGACGCTCATCACCGCATCCAGTTCCGCCAGCACCCGCTGCAGGGCTGGCAGCAGGTCCCGCCCGGCCTGGGTCAGCACGACGTGGCGCTTGTTCCGGTCGAACAGCCGTACGCCCAAACTCTCTTCAAGCTGGCGGATTTGCACGGTCAGCGCCGGTTGCGACACGTTGACCTCCGCCGCCGCCTTCGTGAAGCTGCCGAGGCGGGCGACGGCGACGAACGCCTTGATGTGTCTCACGCCCTGGAGCATGGCGCGCCTCTTATAATCAAAACGGATTTCGGTGATACAACAAATTCATTTCTCTAATCTGATTGAGGGTCCGTACAGTGTCAATCAAGGACGCCGGCTCGGCGCGATCCGTCAAAAAGGCGGGGCGTTGACTATGCCACGCCGCCTGCCGGCGGGTGAAAAGAGCAAGTTTTAGGGAAATTTCCTCCGCGGTGTTACTCGGAGAGCGGCGCCGGCTGTCCGCAGTCGGCAGCCCTGTTTCTTTGCGCGCGGCGGAAGGATCGCAAAAACCGAATGAACAACAATAACAATGGTCTTAGAGGAGGTCACATGCTCGCGCTACTCGGCTTGGCCACCATCGTCGTTCTGCTGACGGCGATCATGACGAACCGGATGTCGCCCCTGGTCGCGCTGATCGCCGTGCCGATCGTCGCGGCGCTGGCGGGCGGCTTCGGTCTTGAAACCAGCAAGTTCATCATCGCCGGCATCCGCTCCATCGCGCCGACCGCCGGCATGTTCGTGTTCGCCATCATCTTCTTCGGCGTCGTCACCGATGCCGGCATGATGGATCCGATCATCGACCGCATCCTGCGCCTGGTCGGCACGCGGCCGGCGCGCATCACCGTCGGCACCACCCTGCTGGCGCTGCTGATCCATCTCGACGGGTCGGGCGCGGTCTGTTTCCTCATCGCCATTCCGGCAATGCTGCCGCTCTATGACCGGCTGGGCATGGACAAGCGCATCCTGGCGCTGTGCGTGTCGATGGCGGCGGGCGTCAACTTCCTGCCCTGGACCGGGCCGATGATCCGGTCGGCCGCCGCGCTGAAGGTGCCGGTGACCGACATCTTCAACCCGCTGATCGCGGTGCAGGGCGTCGGCCTGCTGTTCATCTTCACCGTCGCCTTCCTGCTGGGCAAGCGTGAGGAGCGGCGTCTCGGCCTGTCGTCCGGACGGCTCGCGGCGGGAGAGGCGCGTTCGGTCGGCGCCATGGGCGTGGAAGGCGGCGTTGCAGCCGGCCCGGCCCCGCGCGTGCTGACGCCGGAGCAGATCAAGATCCGCCGGCCGAAGCTGTTCTGGGTCAATCTGATCCTCACGCTTGCGATCATGGCGGTGATGATCGAGGGGGCTGTCGACCCGGTGGTGATGTTCATGATCGGCACCGTGCTGGCGCTGATGATCAATTACCCCGACGTCAAGATGCAGAAGGACCGCGTCGACGCCCATGCCAAGGCGGCGCTGATGATGGCGAGCATCCTGCTGGCGGCCGGCGTCTTCACCGGCATCATGAGCGGCACCAAGATGCTGAGCGCCATGGCGCAGTCGGCCGTCGCCTTCGTCCCGCCCGACATGGCGCAGCATGTGCCCTTCGCGCTGGGCATCCTGTCGATGCCGCTCAGCCTGCTGTTCGATCCGGACTCCTATTATTTCGGCATGATGCCGGTGATCGCCGAGGTCTACAAGACGCTGGGCGGCGACCCGATCCAGATCGCCCAGGCCTCCGTTCTCGGCCAGATGACCGTCGGCTTCCCGGTCAGCCCGCTGACCCCCGCCACCTTCCTCGTCGTCGGCCTGTGCGGCATCGGGCTGGGCGAGCACCAGAAATTCTCGATCCCCTACCTGTTCGCCGCCTCGGTGGTCATGACCATCGCCGCGGCCGTCCTGGGGGTCATCCCGTTCTGACGCGGCTCAAGGGAGCCGCAGACAGGAGCACGTCATGAAAACCATCCGCATCGGATCGGGCGCCGGCTATTCTGGCGACCGTATCGAGCCGGCCGTGGAACTGGCCGAAAAGGGTGACATCCAATATCTCGTCTTCGAATGCCTGGCGGAGCGCACCATCGCCATCGCCCAGGGCGCCAAGCTGAAGGATCCTTCGCAGGGCTATGACCCGCTGCTGGCCGAACGCATGCTGGCGGTGCTGCGGCCCTGCCATGACAAGGGCATCCGCATCATCACCAACATGGGGGCGGCCAACCCGGCCGCCGCCGCGGCTAGGGTGCGGGACATCGCCCGCTCGCTCGGTCTCGGCGGGCTGAAGATCGCCGCGGTGTCGGGCGACGACGTGCTGGAGACGCTGAAGTCCGGCGGCCACCGCATCGAGGAAACCGGCGCGCCGGTCGCGGCGATGGCCGACAGGCTGGTTTCGGCCAACGCCTATCTCGGAGCGGCAGCCATCGTCGAGGCGCTGAAGGCCGGGGCCGACATCGTCATCACCGGCCGCGTCGCCGACCCCGCCCTATTCCTCGCCCCGCAGATCTTCGAGTTCGGCTGGTCGATGGAGGATTGGGACCTGCTGGGCAAGGGGACGGTGGTCGGGCATCTGCTGGAATGCGCGGGCCAGATCACTGGCGGCTATTTCGCCGATCCGGGCGTGAAGGACGTGGCCGGGCTTGCCCGTCTCGGCTTTCCCATCGCCGAGGTGGGGGAGGACGGCGGCGCCGTCATCACCAAGGTGGCCGGTTCCGGTGGTGCTGTGACCACCGCCACCTGCAAGGAACAGCTGCTCTACGAAATCCACGACCCGGCCGCCTATTTCACGCCGGATGTCGTGGCCGATTTCTCGCAGGTGCGATTCGTGCAGGAGGGGCCGGATCGGGTGCGGGTTTCCGGCGCCACCGGGCGGCGGCGTCCGGAGACGCTGAAGGTCTCGGTCGGCTATGTCGACAGCTTCATCGGCGAGGGGCAGATCTCCTACGCCGGTCCCGGTGCCGTCGGGCGCGGCCGGCTGGCGCTGGACATCGTGCGCGAGCGGATGGCGCTGACCGGCGTCGAGGCGACGGAACTGCGCTTCGACCTGATCGGCGTCGATTCGATCCACGGTGACGCGCTGTCCACCGCCGGCGGGCGGGAGCCCTATGAGGTTCGGGTCCGCGTGGTCGGGCGCACCGGCAGCCTGAAGGAGGCGCAGCGCATCGGCAACGAGGTCGAAACCCTCTACACCAACGGCCCGGCCAGTGGCGGCGGCGCGACCAAATCGGCGAAGGACGTGGTCGCGATGCTGTCGGCCCTGCTGCCCCGCGGGCTGGCCAATCCGGCAATCGAGTTTATGGAGGCGTGACATGAAACTCCGCGACATCGCCCATTCCCGCACCGGCGACAAGGGCGACATCTCCAACATCTCCGTCATCGCCTTCGACGAGGCGGACTATCCGCTGATCGAGGCCCATGTCACCGCCGAGCGCGTGAAGGCGCTGTTCTACGAGATCGTCCATGGCGAGGTGGTGCGGTATGAAATCTCCAGCATCGGCGCCCTGAACTTCGTGATGCGGCAGGCGCTGGGCGGCGGCGTGACCCGCTCGCTGGCGCTCGACGCCCATGGCAAGTGTCTGGCGTCGGCGCTGCTCGACCTCGAGGTTCCCGACTCTGCAGTGTGAGGGATCAGCGCGCCGGCGGCTGGAAGCCGTGGCGTTGCAGGATCGTCTGTCCGGGCGGGGAGAGCACGAAGTCGACGAACCCCCGCCCGCGTGTGGCATCGTCCCTGGTCATCAAGGTGATGCCGTACTCCGCACCGACGCTCAACGGCTCCGGCACGGCGACCACGCCCAGCGCCGGAATCTCGCGGGTGGCGAGGCGGGCGTTGGTGCAGTAGGTGAGGATCAGGTCGGCCGCATCCCGCTCCATCAGCCAGGCATAGGCGTTGCGGCCTTCCGGCGGCTGAGGGGCTTGCGGTCCGCCGGTGACCTCGATCGCCTTGGCATCGAGTGCCGCACCGCTGCCCGGCAGCATCATGTCGGCCTTGGCGAAGAGTTCCCAGGCATAGTCGCCTGCCGGATCGTTCTTCGGAGTCGATGTGCCGAGCCGCACCGCAGGGTCGAGCATGCGGTCCAGCAGCGTGTCGGGGGTGATCGTCAGACCCGGCTTGGTCAGCGCGCACAGTGTGTTGCGCGCGAAGGCTCGGACTGGTTCGGCCAGTCCGGCGGCGTGGAGCGCGCGGGGATGCTCCATGTTGGCCGACGCGAAGACGTCCGCCGCCTCGCCCTTTTCCAGCCGCTCTTTCAACAGGCCGGAGGCGCCGAAGGTGCCGGCGACCGGAATGCCCTGCGCCGCTTCATAAGCCTTGGCGATCTTGCCCATAACCGCCCTCAGGCTGCCGGCGGCATAGACCCGCACCGGCTCGGCCGAGGCGGCTTGTGCCGGCAGGGAGGACAGCAACGCTGCGGGCAGCATCGCGGTGGCTGCCAGCAAGGCACGGCGGATCCGGAACGGCATGGACAATTTCCCCCCCCATTGTTATGATCGTTTCATCATAGCGAAAAGGGATGCAGCGCGAAGAAGGCCGTTCGATATGCATCCGGCCGCCTACGCCGCGTCGTGCCGGCTCTTTCCCTTGGCCAGCGCGCTGCCGGCCGACGCGAACATGATGCAGGCGATGGCGGCCCACTGCACGGCGCTCAGCCGCTCGCCCAGCATCAGGAAGCCGATCAGCGCCGCCACGGCGGGCGACGCGCTGACGGCGAGGCCGAAGACATGGCTGGGCAGGCGGCGCAGCGCCATCATCTCCAGCAGGTAGGGCACCATGCTGGACAGCACCGCAACGGCGAATCCTGTGAGCAGGACCGCTCGCACCAGCAGCCCGGCACCGGCGTGGGCGATCCCCAGCGGGACGGTGAAGCTGGCCGCCACCAGCATGCCCCAGGCCACCGCCTGCCCCCCCGGCAGCGCGGAGGCGCGCTTGCCGAAGACGATGTAGAGCGCCCAGCAGAAGGCCGCCGCCGCCGCATAGGCGATGCCGACGGGGTTCAGCGCGGCGGACGCCTCCCGCAGCGGCAGCAGCAGGACGAGGCCCACGGCAGCGCAGGCGATCCACAGGAAATCCTTCAGGCGGCGGGACCCCAGCAGCGCCACCGCCAGCGGCCCGGTCACCTCGATGGCGATGGCGATGCCGATGGGGATCAGCTCCATCGCCCGGTAGATCGACAGGTTCATCGCCCCCAGCGTGGCGCCGTAGACCAGCAGATTGCCAAGGTCCGCCCGTCCCGGCAGGCGGCGCCAGGGCCGCAGGATCGCCAGCAGCATCAGCGCCGACAGCCCGACGCGCAGGCCGGTCACCCCCTCCGCCCCAACCAGCGGGAACAGCGACTTCGCCGAGGCCGCTCCGACATATTGCGACAGCAGCGACGCCAGCAGAAGCAGCAGCGGCAGCGCCGCCGGCTCAGCCTGCGCGGCGGTTGCGGGTGTGGTGTCGATGGATGCGTTCGCCACGCGCCCGGCTCCTGGCAGAGGATGATCAGGCGAAAAGATACTGTGACGAAGGGGCGCCGGGCGCTTAAGTTTCGGGAGTTAGACGCACCGTTCTTTCGCGAAAGCCGCCATGCGCTCAACGATCGCTCGCCCGCCCGACCAGTTGGCCAATCAGCTCGACGACCAGGACCGCGCGATCCTGCGCATCCTGCAGCGCGACAACAAGACCTCGCAGCGCGAAATCGGCGAGGCGGTCCATCTCTCCGCCCCGGCGGTGCAGCGCCGCATCGCCCGCATGGAGGCGGCCGGAGTCATCCGCCGCAACGTGGCGGTGGTCGATCCGGCCGCGGTCGGGCAGGGCGTGACGGTGGTGGTGGAGGTCCAGACCGTCAACGACCGTTCGCCCACCATCGCCGCCGCCAAGCGGCTGTTCCGCGAGGCGCCGGAGGTGCAGCAGTGCTATTTCATCACCGGCAAGGCCAGTTTCGTCCTGATCCTGCTGGTCCCGGACATGGCGAGCTACGAGGTGCTGTCGCGCCGCCTGTTCGCCGACAACGAGCTGGTGCAGTCCTTCCAGACGATGGTCGTGCTCGACCCGGTGAAGGTGACGCTGGAGGTGGATTTGTAGGGTGGCCGGCTTTCAGTCCGGCCACTCCTCGTACCCCCAATCCTCCGCATCCGGGTCGGCGGTGCCCAGCGGGGCCACCGTGGCGCCGGCGTCGAGCGCCGCGGCCAGCCAGGGTTCGACACTGGTGACGGGGGAGGTGCGGCACCAGCGGCGGCGGCGGCCGTCCCAGCGGCAATGGCCCTGGCGCTTCATTTCCTCGCGCAACTCCCAGGAGGGGATGGCGGGGAAGCGCAGTTCCAGCCCGCGCTCGCTTTGGGCGATCTCCACGATTTCCCCGGCGACGGTGGTGTGGGTCAGGCCGTCTTCCAGGACTTGGCGCAAGGCAGCCGCCCGGTCCTCGCGGATGCGGGCCTCCGCCTCGCGCTGGCGGCGGCGGTCGGCCAGGGCGTCGGCGATCCAGTCCGGCGGCTCTTCCAGCACGCGGTAGCCGGCGCCGCCGCGCGGGCCGGGTGCCTCTTCCAGCAGGCCCTCGCGCAGAAGGTCGGCAAGCAGGGCCTTCAGCCGGTCGCGGTCGGCAGGGATGCCGGGCTGACGGTTCGCCGCGGCGTCGGCGACGGTGAAGCGGTCGCCGGCCGCCCATCCCTCGTAGAGCGCGGCGGCCAGGGCGTGCAACTCGGCGACTCGGCTGCGCTGGTCGATCAGGTGGGCGGCGACAATGGGGTTCGGCGGCAGATCGACCCGGCCGGCGAGGCCGCAGGTCCGGCACTGCCAGGTGGTTGGGTCGGACAGCAGCACATGGGGGTCGCAGCGGCGCTTGCGGCAATGCTCCTCGCTGCCCGGCTCCGGCAGGCCGCGCCCGCTGTCCAGCAGGGCGCGGATGGCGTCGAGCGGGGTGTCGGCGACGCTGCGCAGCCGGTCCAGAATGTCGGCAGGCAGCCAGACCTCGGTGCCGCCACTGTCGTCAGCGGCTGCGAAGCGGTTCTTCAGGGCGCGGCGGCGGGCGGGCGTCAGCAGGGCGAGCACCCGTTCGGCGGTGTAGCTCTCGTCGAAGGTATCGGCGAGCAGCGCTTCCAGATCGCCGAGCATTGCCGGGGGCGCCAGCGCGCTTTCGTCCCCGGCGGCGAGGATGCGGCGGGCCTCGCCGAGGATTTCCGTGCTGTCATCCGCTCCCATCGCCATCCGCGCCCTGGTCTCCATCCGTTCCGCGTAGCAAGCTGGGCATGGCCGGAATGGCAATCAAGCGCCGGCTGGACGGTCGGCAGTGGCCGTATGGGACCGGAACGGCCCGGCGAAGCGCGGTGTTGACCGGGTGCAACGATCAGGCGTCAGAGACGGAAAGGTTTTCCTCCATGTCCAACAGCACGCATTTCGCCCCGCCCGGCCCGCTCGGCTTCGGTGGCGCGCCCCTGGGCAACATGTTCGAGGAGGTGTCGGACGAGACGGCCGAGGCCACGCTTGATGCCGCCTGGGACGCCGGTATCCGCTATTTCGACACCGCCCCCGAATATGGGCCCGGCATTTCGGAGCATCGCTTCGGCCATGTCCTGCGCAACCGGCCGCGCGACGAATTCGTGCTGTCGACCAAGGTCGGCCGGCTGCTGCGCGCCGATTCCAGCAAGGGAGGAAAGCATGGTCCCTTCGTCAAGGGACAGCCGTTCCGCGTCGATTACGACTACACCGCCGACGGCGTGCGGCGGTCGATCGAGGACAGCCTGCAGCGGCTGGGCATGGCCCGCATCGACATCGCCTATATCCACGACTGCGCCGAGGATGCGCATGGCGACCGCTGGCTGGAGGTGTTCGACACCGCCATGAAAGGCGCCGCCGTGGCGCTGACCCGGCTGCGCGAAGAGGGGGTGATCCGCGCCTGGGGCCTTGGCGTCAACCGGGTGGAGCCCTGCGTGATGGCGCTGGAGCGGGCGGACCCGGACGTCTTCCTGCTGGCCGGGCGCTACAGCCTGCTGAACCAGCCGGCGCTGGACGAGCTTTTCCCGCGCTGCGGCGAGCGCGGCGTGCATGTGGTGGTCGGCGGCCCTTACAATTCCGGCCTGATCGCCGGGGGCAAGACTTTCGAGTATCAGGAGGCCCCGTCCGACAAGGTGGCGGCGCGTGATCGGCTGGCGGAGATCGCCAAACGCCACGGCGTCGATCTGCGCGCCGCCGCCCTGCAGTTCTGCGCCGCGCATCCGGTCGTCGCCTCGGTCATTCCCGGCACCAAGAACCCGGCGCGGGTGCGGGAGAATGTCGACCTGATGGGGCAGCCGATCCCCGGCGATTTCTGGCGGGAGTTGAAGGCGTCGGGCGTCCTGCCGGAACAGGCGCCGACGCCGGCTTAAGGAGCGTCAGCCCTCCACCACGGTTCCGGGATGGGCGGCCTCGAAGCGGGCGGGGGCGATGCCGTGGGCGGCCAGCGCCGTGCGCAGCCGCTGCGGCGGCTCCTCCCGCGCCTCGTCGGTCAGGGAGAAGGTGCCCCAGTGGATGCCGACGGCCTTCTTCGCCCCGACGTCCAGCATGATCCGCACCGCCTCGTCCGGGTCGCAATGCTGGGCGGACATGAACCAGCGCGGGTCATAGGCGCCGATGGGAATCAGCCCCAGATCGCAGGCCCCCAGCCGCTCGCCGATGGCGCGGAAGGCGGCGCCGGTGCCATAGCCGGTGTCGCCGGCGAAATAGACCGAGCCGGCGGGCGTGCGCAGGACGAAGCCGCCCCACAGAGCCATCCGGCGGTCGCGCCCGGTGCGCGACGACCAGTGGTTGGCCGGTACGATGTGGACCTCCGCTTGCCCCCCCAGCTCGAACCGGCTCCACCAGTCGCCCGCCGCCGTCCGTACGCCGGGGATATGCTTGCGCAGGATGGTGTCGTTGCCGAGCGGCGTGACCATCAGCGGCGCGTCGCGTTGGTGCAGGCGTTTCAGGGTCGCCACGTCCAGATGGTCGTAATGGTTGTGCGACAGCAGAACGGCGTCGATCTTCGGCAGGTCGTGGAAGCGGATGGCCGGCGCGGTCACCCGCTTCGGCCCGGCGAAGCGGACCGGGCTGGCGCGGTCGGACCAGACCGGATCGGTCAGGACGTTCAGCCCGGCACCCTGGATCAGGGTCGTCACATGGCCGACCACCGTCACGCGCAGCCCATCGACGTGCCGGGCCGGTATCACCGGCGCGACCGGCACCCGCCGCGGCCATTTGGCCGCCTTCCGGCCCCATTGCCAGCGGAGCAGCTGGCGCAGGCTGCGGTCGGTCTCCGGCTCGCCCGGATTGAAGAAGCGCAGCCCGTCGAAGTTCGACGTGGCGGGACCCTGCCAATAGGGATTGCGCATGCGCATCGGTTCCTTTGCAACGATGGTCCCGGAGGAGATGGTGTCGCTGCGGCGAAGTTCTATGGACCATCGGTGCGTGCTCGGGCTACTGTGCCGTCTTCATTCATGGTTTGATCCCGGTTCGATCCAATGCAGTCCGATACCCCGACCGACGAGCAGCATCGCGCCATCCAGGCGATCGACGCCTGGTACAAGGACGATGACGCCCAGCAGGTCTTCTGGCTGGCCGGGGAGGCCGGGACCGGCAAGACCAAGACCACCGCCTTCGTGCTGGAGCATCTGCTGGAGCGCCGCCGGCTGACCGACTATGTGGTGGGCGCCCCCACCGGCAAGGCGGCGCAGGTGCTGCGCCAGAAAGGCATCGAGGGGGCGGCGACCCTGCATTCGCTGCTCTACGCCCCGCGCAAGGACGGCGACACCGGCGAGCTGTTCTTCGCCCGCCGCAGCGACGGGCCGGTGGCCGACGCCGACCTGATCGTCTGCGACGAGGGGTCGATGATCGGCGACGATCTGGCGCGCGACCTGATGCGGACCGGCAAGAAGATCCTGGTCATCGCCGACGATTACCAGCTGCCGCCGGTCTCCGGCCAGGGGCTGTTCACCAGCGGCGAACCCGATTTCCGCCTGACCGAGCCGCACCGCACCGCCCGCGAAAGCCCGGTGATCCGGCTGGCCCATCTGCTGCGCCGGCAGGAGATGCCCCGGCGCTTCGGTTCCGTCGGCAAGGTGCATGTGCTGCCGCTGGAAAACCGCACCCAGTCGCTGGTGATGCGGACGTCGGCGCAGGCGATCTGCGGCACCCACCGCGTCCGCACCACCTACACCAAGCGGATGCGCAAGCTGCTGGGCCACGATTCGGTGATGCCGCAGGCGGGGGAGCGGGTCATCTGCCGGCGCAACCAGAAGGACGAGGGGCTGTACAACGGCATGATCGGCGCGCTGACCCGTCCGGCCGCCGAGGCGCAGGGCCGCGAGGCCGGCCTGTGGTCGCTGGGCGTGCAGATGGAGGACGAGGTGCGGTCGCGCGGCAAGCTGATCGTCCATCCCTGGATGTTCCAGGCCCATTACAGCGAAGGCATGGTGCAGCCGCGGGTGGGCAAGGACATCCAGCTCTATGACTGGGCGTGGCTGATCACCTGCCATGCCTCGCAGGGGTCGGAGTTCCCGTCGGTCACCGTGGTCGACGATTCCGCCGCCTTCCGCGAGCACCGCTGGCGCTGGCTCTACACCGCCGTCACCCGCTCGCGCGAGGAGCTGGTGCTTCTGCTGCGCAACGCCGACCTCGGCGGGCCGTGGCAGGTTCCCGAATTCGACGACTGCCTGCCGGCCTGAACCAATAAATCCAGTTTATCGAACGCATCACTTCTTTGCGTTGGATGTGATCGGAAGTGGTCTCCATATTTCACGTGTCGGGACGGTATTTTCCGCTCCCGACCGCTTCCGGAGACTTCTTCCCATGGTTCGTGATACCGCAGCACCGGGAAGCCCCGTGCTTTCCCGCGCCGGCGGCCTTCTGCCCGGCCTTGCCCTGTGCGTCGCCGTGACCGCCCTGGCCTTCGCGGCGTCGGCGGCGGAGGTGGCGCTGTTCGGCCAAGCCTGGATCGAGGCGCTGGTCCTGGCGATCCTGATCGGCACCGTGATCCGCACCGCCTGGACGCCATCGGCGCGCTGGCATCCCGGCATCGGCTTTTCCGCCAAGATCCTGCTGGAGGTGGCGGTCGTCCTGCTCGGCGCGTCGGTCAGCGCCGCCACCATCCTGTCGGCGGGGCCGGCCCTTCTGTTGGGCATCGCGGCGGTGGTGGCGATGGCGCTGCTGGCCGGCTTCGGCATCGGGCGGCTGCTCGGATTGCCGGTGCGCATGGCGGTGCTGGTGGCCTGCGGCAACGCGATCTGCGGCAATTCGGCCATCGCCGCGGTGGCGCCGGTGATCGACGCGCACAGCGACGATGTCGCCGCCTCCATCGCCTTCACCGCCGTGCTGGGCGTCGCCGTCGTGCTCGGCCTGCCGCTGCTCGGCATCGGGCTGCAGCTGAGCGGCGTGCAGTACGGCGCGCTGGCCGGGCTGACCGTCTATGCCGTGCCGCAGGTGATCGCCGCCGCCGCGCCGCTGGGCGCCACCGCCGTGCAGATCGGCACATTGGTGAAGCTGGTGCGGGTGCTGATGCTGGGGCCGGTCTGCCTGCTGCTGTCGCTGCTGGCGCCGCGGCTGGGCGGGGAGGGGGCGGGGGGCGATACCGGCGCCGGCGCCGACATGGCGGAGCGTCCGCGCCGGACCCATCCGCCGGTCCACCATCTGGTGCCGTGGTTCATCCAGGGCTTCCTGGCGATGATCGTCCTGCGCTCGCTGGGGCTCATTCCCCCGGCCGCCCTGCCGGCGATGGAGCATGCGGCGACCCTGCTGACGGTGGTGTCGATGGCGGCGCTGGGGCTGGGGGTCGATGTGCGGACGGTGGCGCGGGCCGGCGGGCGGGTCACCGCGGCGGTCGTCCTGTCGCTGCTGGTGCTGGGCGGCATCAGCCTGACGCTGATCCGGTTGATCGGGCTGGCCTGAGATCCGCCTGGGCCTGAAACGGGCGGGAGTCTACATCCAGCAACCAGGGAGCGCATTGATTCAGATTAATGCAGGATTCCGCCACTGTGCGATCCTGAGATTACCAACCCCTCCCGCCGGCCCCCCAAACCAATCGGCCGGGCGGCGGGGCGGGCCCCGCGGGGGAGACGCCTTGCAGGTGCCGCTCCCGCGCAGAACAAGGAGTATGGTCATGCGTCAACCGCTGCAGATCGCCTTCCGCAACATCGACCCCTCTCCCGCCCTGGAGCATCTGATCCGCGAACATGCCGACAAGCTCGACCGCTTCTTCGGCGGCATCATGGCCAAGCGCGTGGTCTTCGAGGTGCCGCACCGCCACCAGCATCAGGGCAAGCATTACACCGTCCAGGTCGCGCTGATCGTTCCCGGTGACGAGTTGGTCGTGCACAGCGACAAGTCCGGCAACCATGCCCACGAAAGCGCCGATGCGGCCATCCGCGATGCCTTCGACGCCGCCCGCCGCTCGCTGGAGCGCTTCGCCGAGAAACAGCGCGGCGAGTGAAGGCCGGCGCCTTCCAGCAGACCTACCCTGAACCTTCCCTTCCGCGCCCGTCCGGTCCGTCCGGACGGGCGCATTGCATTTCTGCGTCGGGACTGTGCCGGACCGATCCTGCTTGCGGGTGCGCTGCACACTATGGTTGTATCACCCAATGCCCATCGTCAGGGTCCTGAAATGATCGAAAACAGTTCCTCGATTCTGGAGAGCCACAATGTCTCCGTGGTCGGATCGGGGGCGGAGACGCTGGTCCTGATACCCGGCTTCGGCACCGAACAGGTGGCCTGGCGCCATGTGGTGGCGGCATTCCGGGGCGGTTATCGCATCGTGCTGCTGGATCTGGCGGGAGTCGGGCCGGGAAGCCAATCCCACTTCGACCATGTCCACTATGGCTCCCTGGACGCCTATGCCCGCGACGTGACGGCCGTCCTTGAAGCGCTGAGGATCGAGAATTGCGTGTGCGTCGGGCATTCGGTGGCGGGGATGGTGGCGGCGCTGGCCTCGATCAGGGCGCCGTACCAGTTCCGCAAGCTCATCATGCTGGGTGCGTCGGCCTGCTACGGCAATGTCGGCGACTATCGCGGCGGGTTCGACGGCGGCGACATCAACGGACTGATCGACAGCGCGACCCAGGACTATATGCAGTGGACCGCGCGTTTCGGGCAAATGGTCGTCGACCGTCCGGCGGAGGACCCGACGGTGCGGGAGTTCGTCGCCAGCATGCGGGCGATGCGCCCGGACATGGCGCTGTCGCTGCTGCTGACCGTGCTGCGCAGCGATCTGCGCAGTCGCCTGGGCGATGTCACGGTGCCGGTGGTCATCCTGCAGACCCGGCAGGATCCCGCGGTGACCATTGAGGCGGCGGAGTTTCTGCGCGACCATCTGGCGGACAGCGTACTGGAGATCCTCGACGCATCGGGCCATCTGCCCCACCTGTCGGCGCCCGACACGGTGATCGCCGCGCTTGCCCGCCATCTCTCCTGAGTTTGCTAATTTAGTGATGGTGTTACGGAAATCCTGCGCCGAACATTTAGAACCTAAACCAAGGTATAGGGTGGTTCGACCTAAACACTGCCGTGGTTAATCTGCGTCTAGTGGTTCGCGGCATATGGTCGCGTTTACCCTGTGTGGGCAAGTCGGGCGGGCGGTTTTCCGGAAGACGGAGACGCCGGGCCGCGAGCAAACGCACGGAGACGCACATGGCCTCGGCCCATCAGACCAATCTGCATCTGCACTATGTTCCGACGCCGGACGAGCCGGAGGTGCTGGTCGTCGGATCGGGCGGCGGCATGGTCGGGGTTTCGCGCATCCGCTGCGCGTCCGGCGGCGTCGGCTATTTCAGTCCGGCATCGGAAGATGCGTTCCTGGTCAGCCATCATCTCTCCAACTTCCAGTCCGACGTCTGGGTCGACGGACGGCTGGTGGAGAAACCGGCCGACATCACCGGGCTGACCTCGATCCACGACTACCGCCGCAAGATCGACTGCCACATGCGCACGGCCTTCGACACGCTGACCTTCCATCTGCCCCGCGCGGTGCTGGAAGGCGCCTGTTCCGAGTCCCGCGGCGGGCGTCTGGCCGACCTCTCGATCCCGCCCAGCACCCCGATGAACGATCCGACGGTGCGGGCGCTGGCATCGGCCATCCTGCCGACGCTGGAGTTTCCGGAGCGGATCAGCCTCTTGTATCTGGACCATGTCTGCTCGGCGCTGGCGACCCACATCGTCACCGCCTATGGCCGGGTGAGCGCGCCCAAGCCCGGCGGGACTCTGGCACCCTGGCAGGAAAGGCGTGTGAAGGAGATGATCGCCGCCAATCTCGACGGCGACATCCGGCTGGCCGACCTCGCCGCCGAATGCCGGCTGTCGGTTGGGCATTTCGTCCGCGCCTTCCGCCGCACCGCCAACACCACGCCCTACCAGTGGTTGCTGCACCAGCGGATCGACCATGCCAAGACGCTGATGCGGGACGGGTCGCAGACGCTGGCCGACGTGGCGCTGGCCTGCGGCTTCGCCGATCAGAGCCACTTCACCCGCACCTTCAGCCGGCTGGTCGGCATTTCGCCGCGCAGCTGGCGGCGACGCAACGTTGGAGCAGACACGCCGATGCCGGTGGGCCGACCGCCCTGCGCGCCTGCCGAACTTTCCTTTTGAGGCGAAATGATTCCCTCTCCCCCCCGCTCTCGCGCAAACTTCGTTTGCGCTGACGCGGCAGGCGGACCTCCGGTCCGCCGAAAGCGGGGAGAGGGTTAGGGTGAGGGGGATGCACTGCGTGGCTATCCCGAGAATCCTCGCCGCGTACCCCCCTCACCCCGACCCTCTCCCCGGGGGGGAGAGGGGGAGCTTACCGATGCTGCGCTGGGGAAAGGCCGTTTCATGGAGTCCAGTCTAGACCATCTGACGGAGGCGGGATCCGGCACCCATGCGCTGGGCGGCGACGGGGAGACGCGGCTGCTGCGGGTGACGCGGCCGGGGCAGCCCTTTCCCATCCTCGCGCGGATGGCCGATGCGGCCGCGCCGGCCGATGCGGTGCTCGCCCGGTTCCGGCGGGAGCATGAGCTGTCCCGCCGGCTCGACCCGGCTTGGGCGGTCAAGCCGCTCGATCTGCTGCGCCATGGCGCCGTGCCGGTGCTGACGCTTGCCGATCCGGGCGGGCAGCCGCTGTCGGTGCTGGCGGTCTCCACGCCGTCCTTTTCCGGCCCGTCATTTTTCATCGGGGCTTTCCGCCAGAGGCTGACCCTGGCGATCCGCATCGCCGGGGCGGTGGCGCAGTTGCATCGCCGCGGGCTTCTGCATGGCGATCTGCGGCCCTTCAACCTGCTGGTGGCGGAGGACGGAGCGGTGCGCCTGACCGGTTTCGGCCGCGCCGCCGACCTGTCGGACCCGCAGCGGCAGGAGGTCGAGCGGCCGGCGGCGCTGCTGCCCTACATGGCGCCGGAACAGTCGGGGCGGATGAACCGCCCGGTCGACCGCCGCAGCGACCTCTATGCCCTGGGCGTCACGCTGTACGAGCTGTTCACCGGCGAACTGCCCTTCGCCGCCCGCGATCCGATCGAGTGGGTGCACAGCCATCTCGCCCGCGCGCCGATCCCGCCGGCCAGCCACGCCCCCGACCTGCCGCCGGCCATCGCCGACATCCTGCTGCGGCTTCTCGCCAAGGTGGCGGAGGATCGTTACCAGACCGCTGACGGCCTTGTCCGCGACCTCGCCCATGCCCTTCAGCTGTGGGACGCGCAAGGCGTCATCCCCGCCTTTCCGGCCGGCCGGCGCGACCTGCCGGAGGGGTTGGAGCCGCCGCCGTCGCTCTATGGGCGGGAGGAGCCGGTCGCTGTGCTTCAGGCCGCCTTCGACCGCGTCGCCGGCCGTGGCCGGATGGGCATCGTCCTGATCTCCGGCCGCTCCGGTGTCGGCAAGTCGGCGGTCGTCCATGCGCTGGAGGAACAGCTGGTGCCGCCGCGCGGCTTGTTCGCCGCCGGCAAGTTCGACCAGGGCCGGCGCGACCTGCCCTATGCCAGCCTTGCCGAGGCCTTTCGCGGGCTGGTCACCCGCATCCTGGCCCTGCCGGTCCCCCACCGCGACCAGTGGTGCCGCGGGCTGGCGGAGGCGGTGGGCGACGGCGGCGCGCTGATGACCGCCCTGATCCCCAACCTCGCCCTGCTGATCGGTGAACAGCCGGCGGTGCCGCCGCTGCCGCCGCAGGAGGCGCAGAACCGCTTCGACCTGCTGTTCCGCCGGGTGCTGCAGCTGTTCGCCCGTCCCGACCACCCGCTGGTCCTGTTCCTCGACGATCTGCAATGGCTGGACCGCGCGACGCTGGACCTGCTGGACCGGCTGGTCGCCGACGGCGGCATCGGCCATCTGCTGCTGGTCGGCGCCTATCGCAGCGACGAGGTGGGGGCCGACCACCCGCTGGCCGCCCTGCTGGACCGGATCAGGGGCTCGGCTTCTGGGCCTGCGGGTGCGGAAATCGTTTGCCGCGAGATCGCGCTGGGGCCGCTGTCGTCCGGCGATCTGCGCCGGATGGTCGCCGACAGCCTGGGCCGCAAGCCCGAGGAGGTGGCGGCGCTGGCCGCCCTGCTGGAGGAGCGGACCGGCGGCAACGCCTTCTTCGCCGTGCAGCTTCTGACCGCGCTGGAGCGGTCCGGCCGGCTGTGGTTCGACCGCGAGGCCAGGCGCTGGGACTGGGATATGGCGGCGGTGGAAACGGCGCGGTCGGGCGCCGGCATCGCCACGCTGATGACCGAGCGGCTGGGCGCCTTTCCCGCCGGGGCGCGCGACCTGCTGGCCCGGCTCGCCGCGCTCGGCGCCAGCGCGCCGCTGGCCACCCTGGCGCTGGCCGCCGGCCTGACCGAGGCGGAGGCCGAGCGGAACCTGGAACCGGTGCTGGCCGAAGGGCTGATCCTGCGCATCGACGGGGGGTACCGTTTCCTCCACGACCGGGTGCAGGAGGGGGCCTATGCCCTGGTGCCGGCGGAGGGGCGCGGCAGGCTGCATCTCGACATCGCCCGCGCCCTGCACCGCGGATTCGCGGCCGATCTGTCGGGGGAGCGGCTGTTCGCGCTGGTCGGCCAGTATGACCGCTGCCTGTCGCTGATCCAGGAGGGGCGCGAGCGGGAGGAGGTGGCGACCCTCCACCTCGCCGCCGGGCATCAGGCCAAGGCCGCCAGCGCCCACGGTTCCGCCCTCGCCTATGCCCTGGCGGGGTTGCGCCTGCTGGAGGGTGGCCAGTGGGAGCGGCGGCACCGGCTGGCCTTCGCGCTGGAGCATCTCCAGGCCGAATGCGAATTCCTCAGCGGTGATCTGCGGCGGGCGGAGCTGCGGCTTCAGGGGCTGGCCGGGCGGGCCGAATGTCCGGCCGACCGCGCCGCCATCACCGCGCTGCTGGTCACCGTCTACACCGCCATCGACCGCAGCGACCGCGCCATCGACGCCTGTCTGGCCTATCTGCACGGCGCCGGGATCGACTGGCCGGCCCATCCGCCGGCCGCGCTGGCGCAGGAGGAATATGCGGACCTGCGCGCGGCCATCGGCGACCGGCCCGTCGCCTCGCTGGCGGCGCTGTCGGCGGTGAGCGACCCCGACAGCCGGGCGACCATGGACGTGCTGGCCGCGGCACTGCCGCCCGCCTTCTTCAGCGACCGCAATCTGGTCTGCCTGATCCTGTGCCGGATGGCGAACCTGACGCTGCGGCATGGGCGCAGCGACGCCTCCGCGCTGGGATTCGCCTATCTCGGCATGATGGCCGGGCCTTACTTCGGCGATTACGCCGCCGGATACGAGTTCGGCCGGCTCGGCTACGATCTGGCGGAGCGGCAGGGGCGGACCCGCTACCGGGCGCGCGTGCTGATGACCTTCGCCTATCATGTCGTGCCCTGGACCCGCGACATCCGCAGCGAGCGCCCCCTGCTTCTGCGCGCGTTCGAGGAGGCGCGGGAGGCCGGCGACGTCACCTATGGCGGATTCACCAGCGTGACGCTGGTCACCAGCATGCTGGCGTCCGGCGATCCCCTGGCGACGGTGCAGCGCACGGCGGAGGCGCGGCTCGCCTATGTGCGGCAGGTGAAGTTCGGGCTGTGCGCCGACATCCTGACCACGCAGCTGCAACTCGTGCGCGCCCTGCGCGGGCGGACCGATGCACTGGGGTCCTTCGACGGCAAGGGCTTCGACAATGCCGCGTTCGAGGCGCGGCTGCTGGCCAACCCCAGCCTGGACATCGCCACCTGCTGGCACTGGATTCGCACGCTTCAGCTCCGCTGCATCGCCGGCGAGATGGCGGCTGCGGTCGAAGCGGCCGAGCGGGCCGAAGGGCTGCTGTGGACCACGTCGGGCCATTGGGAAATGGCGGAGTTCCATTTCCACGCCGCGCTCGCCAGGGCTGGCGCGATGGATGGCGCGGAGCCCGAAGAGCGCGCCCGTCACAACGTCGCATTGTCCCGCCACCTTGGCCAGCTGCGCGAATGGGCCGGCCACAGCCGCGACAGCTTCGACGCGCGCTTCGCCTTGGTGGAGGCGGAGGCGGCCCGCAGCCAGGGGCGGACCGAAGACGCCATGCGCGGCTATGACCGCGCGGTCCAGGCCGCCCGCCGCACCGCGCTGCCGCATGTGGAGGCGCTGGCCCAGGAATGCGCCGCCGGCCTTTACCGTCGCATGGGCCTGCCGACGCTGGAGCTGGCCTGCATCCGCGAGGCGGCGGACCGCTATGGCCACTGGGGGGCGACGGCCAAGGTCCGGCAGCTCGCCCAGCGCTATCCGTCGCTCGCCCTGGAGCCGGCCGAGGCCGCGGTGCAGGAGGCGCCGCGCGGCTTCGACGGCGTCGATCTGGCCTCCCTGCTGGAGACGCTGCGCGCCGTCTCCGACCAGTCGGGGGTGGAGCAACTGACCACCACCCTGCTGACCCTGGTGCTGGAACATGCCGGGGCCAGCCGCGGCCTGCTGATCCTCGCCCGCGGCGAACGCCTGCGGGTGGAGGCGGAGGCGACCACCGGGCTTTACGGCGTGTCGGTCCGGCTGGTGCAGGAGGATGCCGACCGCTTCCCGCTGCCCCATGCCATCATCCACGGCGCCATCCGCGACCAGGAGGCGGTGATCGTCGACGACACGCGCGCCGCCGGCCCGCTGTCCGCCGACCCCTATTTCCACGAGACGGAGGCGCGCTCCATCCTGTGCCTGCCGCTGGTCCGCCGCCGCCGGGTCGTCGGGCTGCTGCATCTGGAGAACGCGCTGGCGACCTACGCCTTCACCCCGCAGCGGGTCAATGTGCTGACCCTGCTGGGCGCCCAGGCGGCGGCGTCGCTGGAGACGGCGACGCTGGAGGAGAAGGACGCACTGTTGAAGGAAATCCACCACCGGGTGAAGAACAACCTGCAGCTCGTCACCAGCCTGCTGAACCTCCAGGCGCGCCGGATCGAGGACAAGGCGGTGGCCGCCCTGTTCGCCGACAGCCGCGACCGCGTGCGGTCGATGGCGTTGGTCCATGAAAGCCTCTATCGCCTCGGCAACTTCGCCCGCGTGCCGATGCGCGAGCATCTGGACTCGGTCTGCGCCCATCTGCTGCGCGCCTATTCCCGCCAAGCCGGGGCGGTGCGGCTGGAAACCGAGCTGGACGACCTGAAGCTGGACCTCGACCGCGCGGTGCCCTGCGGGCTGATCGTCAACGAACTGGTCTCCAACGCGCTGAAGCATGCCTATCCGGGCGGGCAGGGCGGGGTGCTGCGCGTGGTGCTGACGACGGACGGCCGGGATTGCCGGCTATCCGTTCGGGACGATGGCGTGGGCTTGCCCGAAGGTTGCGATCCCGATAGGATGGACTCCGTAGGTTTCCAGCTTGTTTCGGATTTGAGCAGTCAGTTGCACGGAACTCTGAAATACAGCTTCAACACAGGCGCCGAATTCATCGTCACCTTTCCTTTGAAGGGGCGCAATCGGGGAAGTGAATGATCGCGGCACGCATCCTGATCGTCGAAGACGACCGCATCGTTGCGCGCGATATTCAGCATCAACTGTCCCGCATGGGCCATGTGGTGGTCGGCATGTCGGCCAGCGGCGAGGATGCCGTCCGGCAGGCGTGCAGCCAGCAGCCCGACCTCGTCCTGATGGACATCCGGCTGGAAGGGGAGATGGACGGCATCGAGGCGGCGCGCCGGATCCGCGATGCCCACCGCATCCCCATCGTCTTCCTGACCGCCTACGCCAATGACGAGGTGGTGCATCGCGCCAGCCTGACGGAGCCGTTCGGCTATCTGCTGAAGCCCTTCGAAGAGCCGCAGATGCGCACCGTCATCCAGATGGCGCTGTACAAGCATGCCAGCGATACCCGGCTGCGGCTCAGCGAACGGCGCTATGCCGCCACGCTGGCCAGCATCCGCGACGGCGTCATCCTGAGCAACCGCGACGGCCGGGTCGATTTCATGAACCGGGCGGCGGAGACGATGACCGGCTGGACCGCCGCGGAGGCCACCGGGCAGCCGCTGTCCGCCGTCTTCGTCGCGGTGGACGAGGAAACGCTGGAGCCGCTGGAGGATTTCTCCGCCGTCGTCCTGCGCAGCGGCGATTTCGCCCCGCCGGAACGCCAGTCCCGGCTGTTGCCTCGCGACGGGGGGGATCCGGCCGGACTGGTGGTGGAGGAGCGATGCTCCGCCATCATCGATGACCGCGGCGAGCTGGTCGGCTCGATCCTGGTGTTCCGCGACCTGACCCAGCGCCGGCGGATCGCCGAGGCCCTGCGGACGGCCCAGGCCGACCTTGCCCATATCGGCCGGCTGACCATGATGGGCGAACTGGCCGCGGCGGTCGCGCATGAGGTGAACCAGCCGCTGATGGCCATCGTCACCAATGCCGGCACCTGTCTGCAGCATCTGTCGCAGCCACAGCCCGACCTCGACAAGACGCGCGTGATGGTGGAGCGGATCGTGCGCGACGCCCAGCGGGCCGGCGACGTCGTCCGCAGCATCCGCGCGCTGGCCCGCCGCACCCCGGCCGATCCCGGCTGGGTCGACATCAGCGCGCTGGTCGCCGACACGCTGGAGCTGGTGCGGGCGGAGCTGCGCCGCGCCCGCGTCATCGTGGAAACCGACCTGCAGGCCGAACCGCCCTGGGTCCATGGCGACCGGGTGCAGCTGCAGCAGCTGGTGCTCAATCTGGTGATGAACGCCATCGAGGCGATGTCGGCGGAGGATTTGCCGGAACGGCGCCTGCGCATCGTCACCGGCAGTGCCGACGGCTGGTTCCGCGTCCGGGTCGAGGACAGCGGGCCGGGGCTTGGCGAAACCGATGTCGACGCCATCTTCCGCGCGCTATACACCACCAAGCCCGACGGGCTGGGCATGGGCCTGTCGATCAGCCGGTCGATCGTCGAGCTGCATGGCGGACGGCTGACCGCGACGCCCGGCGCGTCCGGCGGAAGCGTGTTCGAATTCGTGCTGCCCGTATCGCCCGGAGGCAAGTGATGGGGAGGAAGGCGGAAGCCGTGGCGGTGGTCGAGACCGTCGTCATCATCGACGATGACGAAGCCGTCCGCGAAGCGCTGGAGGGGCTGCTCGAGTCCGTCGGGCTGCAGGTGAAGAGCTATGGCTCGGTGCAGCAGTATGTCGACCAGCGCCCGGCCATCGACGTCGGCTGCATGGTCCTCGACGTGCGGCTGCCGGGGCGCAGCGGCCTGGATTTCCAGGCGGAGCTTGCGCGGTCCGGCAACAGCCTGCCGGTGATCTTCATCAGCGGGCACGCCGACGTGCCGATGTCGGTGCGTGCGATGAAGGCGGGGGCCTTCGAGTTCCTGACCAAGCCCGTCCATCACCAGGAATTGCTGGACGCCATCCACGCCGCCATCGCCGCCCATGGCGAGCGCCGCTGCCAGGAGCGCGGGCTGACCACCCAGCGCGCCCGCTTCGAGACGCTGACCCCGCGCGAACGCGAGATCACGCTGATGGTGGTGTCCGGCCTGCGCAACAAGCAGATCGCCGACGACCTCGGCCTCAGCGAGGCGACGGTGAAGCTGCACCGCGGGCAGGCCATGCGCAAGATGGAGGCCCGCTCCGTCGTCGAACTGGTGCGGATGGTCGACGGGCTGACGACGACGGTCGAAGGGCGAGGTCAGTAAGGTCGGCGTCACGTGACCATTGGCGGGGTCGGTCGGCAGGCGCTGTCCCTGCGCGATCAGGCGGAGGAGTTCCTTCGCCATGTGCGGGCGGCCTGAGAGCGCCTGAAGGCCGAAGACCACCGGTCCGCCGGGTCCGCTATGGGTCCGGCGCTCACTTGAACGCCAGCAGGATCACCCCGGCGGCGATCAGCACCACGCCCAGCCAGTTCGGACCCGACAGCTTCTCGCCCAGGAACAGCACGCCGAACAGGGCGACCAGCACGACGCTGAGCTTGTCGACCGGGGCCACCTGGGACGCCGGGCCGAGCTTCAGCGCGCGGAAATAGCACAGCCAGGATGCCCCGGTGGCGAGACCGGACAGCAGCAGGAACAGCCATGTCCTGCCCGACACCGCCGACGGCGACAGCGATTGGCCGGAGGCCACGACGATGCCGATCAGCATCACGAAGATGACGGCGGTTCGGATCAGCGTTGCCATGTCGGAACCGACGCCCTCGACGCCGACCTTGGCGAAGACGGCGGTCAGCGCGGCGAAGCAGGCCGACAACAGCGCCCACAGCATCCAGGATGGAAGCAGGCCATCGGTCATTCTCTTGGTTTCCTTCAGCTTTCCAATTCCCTGGATATCAGGGCACGCGCACCCGGTCGATCTGCTCCGGATTTGGAGTGCCGTTCGCCCGCAGCAGAACCGCCTCGCCCGATGCCGGAAAGATGCCGGTCAGGGCGGTGACGGTGACCTGATGGGTGACCAGCACCACCGGCTTGCCGTCGCGCGGCAGGTCGGCCAGGAACTGGCGCAGCTGGGTGGTTCTGTCCTTCTCCTCCTCCTGCCGGCCGAAGAAGGAGTTGAGGGCCGGCATCTCCTTCACCGGGCCGAGGTCGAGCAGGCGGGCGGTCTCCAGGCAGCGGCACCATTGGCTGGACAGGACCCGCGCCTGAGCGATGCCGAGCTGCCGCAGCCGCTCGCCGATCCGCGCCGCCTGGGCCCGGCCGCCGTCGCCGAGGTTGCGCTGGGTGGCGCAGTCGTCCAGCTTGAAATCGGGCGGATCGCCGGTTCCGGGCGCCTCCGCATGGCGCATCAGCACGACGAGGCCGGCCGTCTCCATGGCCGCAGCGGGTGCCGCCGTCAGGACCGGCAGCAGGACGGCGGCGGACAGGGCCAGCAGGGTGCGGCGAAACACGGTGGGCATTGGCATCTCCATCGGGGAGCGGTGCTGCGCCTCCTTTTGCCGGGAGAGCGTCATCATGGCCCGCAACCGCCTGCTCAACACCCGATCCCGTGTCCTTGTTGCCGCCAGCTTCGCCGTCACGGCGGCGGTCGCCCTCCTGCGGTGGGTGGGCCTGCCGGCGTCGGGACGGCTGATCGCCTAGACTGTAGCCTCAGCCCTGTTCGACGAAGTCGGTGCCGCGGGTCACGCTTTCCCAGGCGTCGATTTCCGCGATCACGGCGTCGAGCTTGGCGCGGGCTCGGTGGAGGGCGTCGGACCCAAGCAGCAGATGGAGCGGTGGGCTGTCGGAACGGACGGCGGCCAGGATGGCCTGCGCCGCGCGATCCGGGTCGCCGACCTGACGGCCGGCCATGCCGTCGAAAGCGGACGACATCCGCCCGACGCTGTCGGCGTAGGCCGCGTCTTCGGCAGCGCTCTTGCGGATCGAATGGGTCGACAGGAAATCGGTGCGGAAGGCGCCGGGCGCCACGGCCGTCACTTTGATGCCGAGCGGGCCGACCTCCTGCGCAAGACTGGAGGACAATCCCTCCAGGGCGTGTTTGGCCGCTGCGTAGAGACCGGAACCGGCGCCGGGTGCCCGTCCGGCGATGGAGGTGATGTTGACGATGTGCCCTGTCCCCTGGGCGCGCAGGCGGGGCAGGGCGGCGCGGATGATGCGGAAGGGGGCGAACACGTCGACCGCGAACAGGCGGGCGACCTCGTCGTCGCTCGCCTGTTCGACCGCCCCCAGCAGGCCGTAGCCCGCATTGTTGACGATCACGTCGATGCGGCCGGCGAGCGCGAAGGCCCGGCCGACGGCGGCCTCGGCGGCATCGCCGTCGGCGAGATCGGCGGTCAGGACATGCAGGGTGCCGTGCTCGACGGAGAGGTCCGGCCTGCCGCTGCGGACGGTGCCGATGACGGTGTCGCCCTCCGCAAGGGCCGCCTTGGCGAGTGCCAGCCCAAGGCCGCGCGAGATGCCGGTGATGAACCATGTGGTCATGGGAAGTCTCCTTTCGCGGCCAGAGATACATCCGGTGACTGGCTTACAGAATGACCGGATTTCTGATGAAACTTGTAAGCCTTGCTAAAAAGATGTTTCCTTGCGGTATGGATCCCTTGCTCTCCGGCAGCGACTACAACCAGCTTCGCGCGTTTCTCGCCGTCGGCGAGACGCTGAGTTTCAGCCGCGCGGCGGAGCGGCTGGGCGTTTCCCCATCGGCGCTCAGCCAGCTGGTGCGCGGGTTCGAGGAGCGGGTGGGAGTGCGGCTGCTCAACCGGACCACGCGCAGTGTCGCGCTGACCGACGCCGGTGAAAATCTGTTCCGGCGCGTCCAGCCGGCCGTCTCCGAACTCGGCGACGCCATCGGGCAGGTGCGCCGGTATCGCGAACGCCCGTCCGGCATTGTGCGCGTCCACAGTTTCCGCGCGGCGGCGGAACTCTACATCGAGCCGATGCTGGCGGCCTTCGCCCGGGACTTTCCGGATGTCGTGCTGGACATCACGCTGGACGACGCGGTGGTGGATCTGGTGGCCGGCGGCTTCGATGCGGCCATCCGGATCGGCGAAGTGATCGACCGCGACATGGTCGCCGTGCGTCTCGGTCCGGACCTGCGGCAGATCGCCGTGGCGTCGCCCGAATATCTCGATCTTCATGGCCGGCCGGCTCATCCGCGCGATCTGGTCGGCCATCGCTGCATCCGCTGGCGCTGGCCGGGCCATGTGATGCCCTATGCCTGGGAGTTCTTCGGAAACGGATCCTGGTTCGAGGTCGCGGTCGAGGGGCCGCTGATCTTCAACGACAAGGACATGGCGTTGCGCGCGACCCTGCGGGGAATCGGGATCGGCTTCTGTATCGAGGATGCGGTTGCCGGCCATATCGCGGCGGGAGAGCTGGTTCCGCTGCTGGAGGACTGGTCCGCCGCCTTTCCCGGCCGGTTCCTGTGCTATCCGCGCCAGCGGCAGATGGCCCCGGCCTTGCGGGCCTTCATCGACGCGGTTCGCGCGGTAGAGTCCAGGGTGGACGACGATGTGGATGCCCGGCCGCGGCAGGATGATCGTCGCCGTTCTTGAAACCCGTGCTGTTGCGCGGGCAGAGTGGCGGCAACGCTTCCGACCCGAAGGACATCGGCCTTGAACACCCTGGGACGCACCATCGCGCTCGCCCTGTCCCTTTTCGTCTGGGTGGCCGGATCGGGAGAGGCCGCGGCGGACAAGCGGGTGGCGCTGGTGATGGGCAACAGCAGCTATCACCATGCGCCGAGGCTGCCCAACCCGGTGAATGATGCCAAGGCGATGGCAGAGTCCCTGCGCGCGGTCGGGTTCGAGCTGATCGGCGGGGCGCCGCAACTCGACCTCGACCGGGCAGGGACCGAGAAGGCGATCCGCAGCTTCGGCGCGAAGCTGGGCGGCGCCGATGTCGGGCTGTTCTTCTATGCCGGACACGGCATGCAGGCCCGCGGCACCAACTATCTTCTGCCGGTCTCCGCCAATCTGGAGAAGGAGGCCGATGTCCGGTACGAGCTGATCGACGTCGCCATGGTGCTGGACGAGATGGCGCTGGCGGAAAGCCGGCTGAACATCGTCATCCTGGACGCCTGCCGCAACAACCCGTTCGGCGGGCGCGGCCTGCGCGCGGCGTCGCCCGGTCTGGCCCAGATGCAGGCGCCGGCCGGCACGATCATCGCCTATGCGACCCAGCCCGGCGCGGTGGCGGCCGACGGCGCCGGGGCCAACAGCCCTTATACCGAGGCGCTGTCGAAGGCCATGCTGAAACCGGGGGAGGCGGTGTTCGACGTCTTCAACGACGTCGGCATCACGGTGAAGCGCAACTCCGGCGGCGTGCAGCAGCCTTGGGTCTCGGCCTCCCCCATAGAGGGGCGGTTCTATTTCCTGGGGCCGACCACGGTGGTGACGGCGCCCCCGGCCGATGCGCCGGCCGCCGGGGCCGCCGCGGCTGCCGACAAGGAAACGCTGTTCTGGGACAGCATCAAGGGCAGTTCCAACCGCGGCCTGTTCGAAGCCTATCTGAAGCAGTTCCCGCAAGGCACCTTCGCCCCGATCGCCGAGGCGCGGGTCGCCGAACTGGGCGGTGCGGCGAGCGCAGCCGCTGCGACGGAGCGGGCGCCGGTGTCGGTCGCCGCGCTTGCCGCCCCGCCGGTGCCGGCACCAGCCCCGGTTCCGGCCCCGGTCCCGGCTCCTGCAACCGCGCCGATGGATGTGTCGGCGATCCCCTATCTCAGCGGCAAGTCGCGGGCCGCGCTGGCCATGTATCCGGGACTGCCGTCGCCCAAGGCGCTGGCGATCTCGGCGAAGGGGAACTACGCCTACTTCTCCAACAAGTCCAACAGCCGGACCGAGGAGGACGTGAAGCGCAGCGCCCTGCAATATTGCCAGTACCGGGCGGAGGAACCCTGCACCCTCTATGCGGTCGGCAACGCGGTGGTGATGGAGGGCAAGCGCTTCGTCCCGATGCCGGTGGAGATCCTGGGCTCCGGCCGCTTCGATCCGGCGCGCGTGCCCTTCGTCAGCGAACACACGCGCAAGGTCGGCATGGTGAACTACCAGCGCAATCCCGGACACAAGGCTCTTGCCCTGACGCTGACCGGCCGCTGGGCGTCGGTGTGGGACCGCGACAGCGAGGAGGAGGCCGGCACCGCGGCGGTGGAGAAATGCGAACAGGCCGGCGGCAAGGAGGAGTGCATGCTCTACGCCGTCGGCGACACGGTCGTCCTCGACGAACTGCCGGGCGAGCAGGAGGACGAGGAGGAGGACTGAGCGGAAAGGCCGGAACGCCGCGCCGCGGACTGCGGCGGCCGACCGCCGCATCGCACTGTCTCTGGTGATTTGCGTCGTAATGCCCGACACTGAGCATCAGTCGGAGATGGACCGGGATTGACGGGATGAGCGGGTGGCGGAGCGTGCCGGCGTCGTGGATGGCGCGGAACCGGTCAAAGCTGGTGCATGCCCTGCGGATGACCGTCTCCACCCTGGCGACCTTCCTGCTGGCGGAGGCGCTGGACCTGCCGCAGGGCTTCTGGGCGGTGATCACGGCGCTGATCGTCACCCAGAGCAATGTCGGCGGATCGCTGAAGGCGGCGCTGGACCGTTTCGTCGGATCGCTGGTCGGCGTGGCCTATGGCGGGGTGATCGGGCTGCTGATCCCGCACACCGACGGGCTGATGCGTGCCGTGGCGCTTCTGGCGGCGGTGGCGCCGCTGTCCTATCTCGCCGCCATGTCGGCCGGCTTCCGCATCGCGCCGATCACCGCGATCATCGTGCTGCTGGGCACCGCCGGGGCGAACCTCGGCCCGCTCAGCTTCGCCACCGACCGGATGCTGGAGGTCGGGCTCGGCTGCGTCGTCGCCATCCTGGTGTCGCTGCTGGTGGCGCCGGCCCGCGCCTCCCGCTCCGTGCTGGACACGGCGGCTGAGGTGGCGCGGCTGATGGCCGACCAGCTCGACGCGCTGGCCGTCGCCGACGACGCCTCCCAGGCGACCATGAACCGGCTGGTTGTGCGCACCCGGCAGTCCCTGACCCGGTTGGAAACCCTGGTGGGGGAAGCGGCGCGGGAGCGGCGGAGCCGGCTGGCCGACATGCCCGATCCCGATCCGCTGCTGCGCACGCTGATGCGCCTGCGGCATGACGTGGTGATGCTGCGCCGGGCGGTGGGGGAGCCGCGGCAGGACATCCCCGACCGCGACGTCTGCCCCGACTGGACTCCGGTCGCCGCGGCGGGAGCGGCCATTCTGCGTGGTCTGGCCGATGCACTGGCCACCGGTCAGCCGCCCGACCGTTCCACCGCACTCGCCGATGCGCTGGCGGCCTACCGCAGCGGAATCGACCGCACGCGGGCCGCAAGGCAGACTCGCCACATGCCGACCGACTGGCTGTGGCGGATGTTCGGCACCGGCTTCGCGCTGGAGCAGTTCCGCCGCAATCTGGACGACCTCGTCGAACGGACCGCCGACTTCGCCGCCCATGGGTAGGCGGTGGTGAAAGCCGGAACCGGCCGCTTAGCGGTCGCCCAGATCGTGCTCGATCTCGGTCACCAGCCGTTCGGCGCATTTCAAGGCCTGCTGGCGGTCGTCGTCGCTCATGCCCTGCATCGGGTCGGACTGGGCCGGGAAGGACTCCGACCGGCAGAGCCGGCGGCCCGAGGCGCAGACCATCACTTCGTACTGGCGGCTGTCCTCGTTGAACAGGCACTCTGACTCGAAGCCCTTGGCGTCGGTCTCGGTCCACATGATCGTCTTGCTCATCGTCCGGCTCCTTTTGGTCTTGGGTCGGCGTGGTTGATTTATTTGGCGTTCGCCATGGCGACCGCGGTGTCGGCCATCCGGTTGGAGAAGCCCCACTCGTTATCGTACCATGCCATGACGCGAACGAAATTGCCGTCCACAACCTTCGTCTCCCTGCTGGCGAAGGTCGAGCTGTGCGGGTCGTGGTTGAAGTCCGACGACACCAGATCCTCGTCATAGGCGGCCAGGATGCCCTTCAGCGGGCCGTTGGCGGCCTCACCGATCGCCTTGACGATCTCCTCGACCGAGGTGGCGCGCCTGGCGGTGAACTTGAAGTCGACGACCGACACGTTCGGGGTCGGCACGCGCATGGCGGTGCCGTCCAGCTTGCCCTTCAGCTCCGGCAGCACCTTGCCGACGGCCTTGGCGGCGCCGGTGGAGGTCGGGATCATGTTCAGGGCCGCGGCGCGGGCGCGGTGCAGGTCCTTGTGGTTGGTGTCGACGATCCGCTGGTCACCCGTGTAGGAGTGGATCGTGGTCATGAAGCCCTTCT